>NZ_QTQD01000009.1:0-200977 GCF_003858025.1 Burkholderia sp. Bp9004
GGTGGTCGCCTTCCACACGAGGAACAGGCCGCCCGACAGCAGGATCATGTCGCGCCACGAGAACGCGTGATCGAACAGGGTGAATACGGGTTCGGTGAGGCTCGCGATCCACGCGACGCTGCCGAG
This sequence comes from Burkholderia sp. Bp9004, assembly GCF_003858025.1. Lineage (NCBI taxonomy): Bacteria > Pseudomonadati > Pseudomonadota > Betaproteobacteria > Burkholderiales > Burkholderiaceae > Burkholderia > Burkholderia sp. Bp9004. The sequence continues at coordinate 127 of NZ_QTQD01000009.1, forward strand.
CAACGCGAGGCGCATCACGAGCGCGAGCGCGATACCGAGGCGCTGCGTGCGGGCGCGCTGCGCTTCGGGCAGCTTGTTGCTGAGGATCGAGATGAAGATCAGGTTGTCGATGCCGAGCACGACTTCCATCACGACGAGCGTGAGGAGCGCGGCCCAGACGGCGGGGTCGGCGGCAAGCGTCAGCAGGTAGTCCATGAATGGGCCGATACGAAAGTGGAAAGCCAGATGATATGCCGCCACGAACTTCGTAAAAATCAGAGAGAATCTGATTTTTGGTTCGGTTTTTCCGAAATTACGATCCGATGCTCAATTTCCGACATCTGTACTATTTCTGGGTCGTCGTGAAGGAAGGCGGCTTCGCGCGCGCGGCCGCGCGGCTCGACATGGCCGTACAGACGATCAGCGCGCAGGTGCGCGAGCTCGAGAAGGCGCTCGGGCACCAGTTGTTGCGCCCCGCCGGGCGCGGCGTCGCGATGACCGACGCCGGCCAGGCCGCATATGCGCGCGCGGAGGTCATCTTCGAGATGGGCCGGCTGATTCCCGACGAAGTGCGCGCGGCGGCCAGCCAGCCGACTGTGCGGCTCGCGGTCGGGCTCGCCGACGGCATCTCCAAGCTCGCCGCGCACGCGATCCTCGCGCCCGTGCTGGATACGCCCACGCTGCGGCTGCTGTGCCACGAGGGCGAGCACGACGCGCTGCTCGCGGAACTGGCGCTGCATCACCTCGACCTCGTGCTGGCGGGCCAGGGCGCGCCGTCGGGGTCGAACCTGCGCGTGACGAGCGAGCGGCTCGTCGCGTCGCCGGTCGACTGGTACGGACCCGCGGCACTCGTCACGCCGGCTGCGCGGCAGCGCTTTCCGCAGTGCCTCGCCGAGCTGCCGGTGCTGCTGCCGACCGCCCACTCGGCGCTGCGCGCCCGCCTCGACCTGTGGCTGGAACGGGAACGGATCGTGCCGCGCGTGGCCGGGGAATTCGAGGACAGCGCGCTGATGGCCGTGTTCGCGGCGCGCGGCCTGGGCGTGTTTCCGCTCAGCGAACTCGGCGCGAACGACGCGTCGCTGCTGCGCGGGCTGCGCCGGCTCGGCCGCGCGGGCGACGTGACCGAGGAGATCCATGCGATCCGCTCGCGGCGCGGCGAACACCACCCGCTGGCGTCGCGACTGCTCGCCGCCGCGCGGCCGGCGCCGACCGCCTGAAGCGAGCGCGACATCAAACGAAACTATAATGACGCCCCGGCCATACGAGATTGCCACGCGCATCGCACCGGCCCCGCCGCTGCGCCCGCAGCCCCGCGCATCTCGCCGAGCCTTCTGAAAGACGCCATGCACAACCGATTTCGCCTGTTTTCCGTTTCGTGCGCGCTCGCGGCCGCGACCGTGCTGGCGGCGTGCTCGTCGCCGCCCAAGCCGATCTACCAGCAGGAGCAGTTCGACGCAACGAGCAGCCCGTACGCGCACACGTTCCGCTCGAAATCCGACGCGTCCTGCGAGGCCGCGCGGCGCGCGCTGCTGAGCCAGGGCTATGTGGTGTCGTCGTCGCGCAACGATGCGGTCGACGGCAGCAAGAATTTCCAGCCGAGCAACGACATGCACGTCGTGATCGAGTTTCACGTCGTGTGCGCCGACGCGAATGCCGACGGCTCGTCGAGCATCGCGTACGTGAACGCGGTGCAGGACCGCTACACGCTGAAGAAGTCGAATACGTCAGCGAGCGTCGGGCTCAGCGTGTTCGGCTCGCTGTCGCTGCCGATCGGGTCGAGCGACGACGCGCTCGTCAAGACCGCCAGCGAGACGATTCCCGCCGGCGTGTTCTATGAGCGCTTCTTCAACCTCGTCGAGCATTTTCTGAAGATCGATCCGGCCCGCCGCGACCGCGCGACCGTGAAGGCGGCCGAGAAGGAACCCGTCACCCCACTGCCCGAACCCGCGCCGACGCCGCAGGGCGAGCCGATGAAGATGACGACGCCGGTCGTGCCGACGCCGCCCGCCGCGCCGGTGCCGCTGTCGGGGCCGGGCGTCGCGCCGGCTTCGGGCATGTCGGCCGCGCCTGCCTCGCCTGCGGCATCGGCCGTGGTCGCGCCGGCGGCGATGCGGGGTGGCGTGCCGGCTTCGCCCTCGGCATCGGCTTCGGCCGCAGTCCCGGCTTCCTCCTCGGCATCCGCTCCGGCACCCGCGTCGGCTGTGCCTGCTTCGATGTCGGCTTCGGCACCTGCCTCCGTTCGGACGCCCGCGTCTGCCTCGGCACCGCCCGCATCGACGCCTGCCGCTGCCACGCGAACTGCACCAACGTCGGCATCGGCCGCGCCTGCCCCGGCAGCCTCGGCACCTGCCCCCGCGAATGCTGCTCCGGTATCGGCGGACAAGGCGCCCGCGCCCGCTGCCGCCGATCCAGTCGCCTCGTCCGCACCGACCGGTGCCAGCGCGCCGTCCGCGAACTGATCGCGCGACCGTCTCTCCGCGTCGTGCGCCCGTCGCGCGCGGCGCGCCATGTGCGCCCTTCCCCGCCGCGCCACGTGATCGTCGTACACCCGAAGGCCGGTTGCGCATGCGCGCCGTAACGTGACCGGCGATCGAGTGCAACCCGTCGCGCGGACCACATGAATCCCGGGTCCTCGGACGCCCCCGATCATTCCCGCCGCGCGATCACGCCGTCGTTACGTCTTCGCCCGCATCTCCGCCCGGCTGCGCCGCGGCACGCGCGCCACCGCGTTACTGCAACGTCGCGTTCAGCGTCTGCAACTGCTCGGCCGTCGCCGTCACGCCGCCGCACACGATCACCGCGATATCCGACGCACGAGCAAGCACCGGCACCGACTGTTCGAGCGCGGCCAGCGCGGCGCCGCACGCCGGCTCGACGACGATCCGGTGCTCGTCCACGAACCGCAGCGACGCAGCCACCGCCTGCGCATCCGACACGACGACCGGATGGATCGCGTGCCGCTTCGCCCACTCGACCGCCGCGTCGCAAGGCCGCTTCGCGCCGAGCGACGTCGCGATGCTCGTGATCGCCGGCAATTCGACCGGATGCCCCTGCGCGACCGAGCGCGCATAGCTGTCCGCGCCCTCCGTCTCGACCGCGACGACCGGCACGTCGTGCCAGCCGTTGCGTGCGAGCCCCTCGAGGACGCCGCACAGCAGCCCGCCCCCACCGACCGCGAGCACGACCGCGTCGGGTTTCGGGCCGGCCGCCGCCATCTCGTCGATCATCGTCGCGTGCCCCTGCCACAGCACGGGGTCGTCGAACGGATGCACGAACGCGTCCTGCGCACCGACGGCCGACAGCGCGTAAGCGTTCGCCTCGACCCAGCTCGCGCCGTGTACGACCACCTCCGCGCCCTCTGCGCGGATCAGCGCCCGCGCGCGGGCCGACGCGGTTTCCGGCACGGCGACGAGCACCGGCACGCCGAGCTCGCGACCGCAATACGCGACCGCGATGCCCGCATTCCCGCCCGACGACGACACGAACCGGCGCGCACCGGCCGCATGCCGCGCTTCGCATATCGCGCCGATGCCGCGCAATTTGAACGAACCGGACGGCTGCAGCGCGTCGAGCTTCAATCGGATGTGCTTGCCGAGACGGCGCGACGCGATTTGCGAGCGGATATAGGGGGTCTGGATATGAAGCGGCATGGTGCGGGACACGGTCGGGACAAAGGGAACGCACGCGGCCCGTGAACGGGCCCGGCAACGTCGATCATCGTACGGCACGTCCGCCATGCTTTTCCAATACCATCGAATGGCACTTGCTATGCTTGACAGGCATATCCACCGAATCAAGGCCGACAACCGGAGTCGACACCGCATGCGCCAGATCGAACTGCGTCACCTGCGTTACTTCGTGGCCGTCGCGCAAGCCGGCAGCGTGATGGCCGGCGCCCGCGCGGCCGGCATCGTCCAGCCTGCGCTGTCGCGGCAGATTCGCGAACTCGAGGATGCGATCGGCACGCCGCTGCTGATCCGCCGCGCGACGGGCGTCACGCTGACGGCGGCCGGCGCGAGTTTCCTGCAGGATGCGACGGGCCTGCTCGCGACGTTGCAGGACAGCCGCGAACGCGCATTGCGCAGCGCGTCCGGCCAGCTCGGCGAGTTGCGCCTCGGCGCGCTGCCGAACTGCCTGCCGCTGCCGGTCGTCGCGAACGTGCTGAAGGCGTTTCGCGACGCGTGTCCGGACGTGAAGCTATCGATCGCGCCGATGCTGTCTGCCGAACAGGCGGCAGCGCTGACGCGCGGCCAGCTCGACGGCGGCATCATGGCGTGGCGCCGAGACGAAGCGCCGCATCTGTCGGGCGTGCGGCTGCTGAGCGACCGCTTCGTGCTCGCGATGCCCGCGCCGCCCGGCGGCCGCTTCCGCGCGCCGCGCACGCTCGCCGACGTCGCACACGAACCGTTCGTCTGGTTCGACGCGCAGCGCTCCGCCGCGCACCACCGCTTCCTGATGGTGCAGTGCGAACAGGCCGGCTTCACGCCGCGCATCGCGCAGGTGGGTAGCGACATCCCGACGCTGATCGGTCTCGTGGCGGCCGGCATGGGCTGCGCATTCGTGCCGGAAAGCGCGTCGCCGACGTGCCCGCGCACGGTCCGGCTCGTCGCGCTCGACGAACTCGCGAGCCGCTTCGACATCGAGTTCGTATTCGACGGGGCGGCGGTACCGGCGTCTCCCGTCGTCGCGCGGTTTCTCGAAGCGGTGCGCGACGCGGCCGGCCAGGCGGAATGATCGATCGCCGGCACGCGCAATCCGCGCGCGGGCGGTGGATTCCGCCTCGTCGCATGGCCGTGGATTCAGCCGGCTTCGCCGTCATCGCGCACTAAACATCCGCTCGGACCGACGAAAAATCTTTCAGATCGAAGGCGAATGACGCCGTCACGTCGGAATTGTTAAATTGGCACGAAAAGAGGCCGTTAAACGTCAGTTCGAAAGCCTATGCCCCGAAATATACTGCGCCCGCATCCAACCCTCGTGCCAAAGAGCGGATGCTTTTCGCCCCGGTCACGGTCCCCCTGTGACCGGGGCTCTTTTCGACGGCGAGCCGCGCCGACGAATCGCTGAAACCTGCGCCCCACGGGCCGCACGCGCATGCCGCCTCGACTCCGGATTGTTGATATCGAATCAAGATAATTTCGCCAGAGCGCGGCTTTTTCCGCAAAAGTAATGCAGGCACACTTCACCCTGTCCGCAATGGCCCGGTGCCGTTGCCCAATGCTTGCAGGAGCTCATCGCGTGAACAGCACGACTTCTTCCCCTTCCCGCCCGGGCGGCAGCGCCGCGCTGCCGCTGCTGGCGCTCGCCGCCGGGGCCTTCGGCATCGGCACGACCGAGTTCTCGCCGATGGGCCTCTTGCCCGTGATCGCCGACGGCGTGCACGTGTCGATTCCGCAGGCAGGCATGCTGATCAGCGCGTATGCGATCGGCGTGATGGTCGGCGCGCCGCTGATGACGCTGCTGCTCGCGCGCTGGTCGCATCGCTCGGCGCTGATCGCGCTGATGTCGATCTTCACGATCGGCAACCTGTTGTCGGCCGTCTCGCCGGACTACACGACGCTGCTGCTCGCACGGCTCGTCACGAGCCTCAACCACGGCGCGTTCTTCGGGCTCGGCTCGGTGGTCGCGGCGAGCCTCGTGCCGCGTGAAAAGCAGGCCAGCGCGGTCGCGACGATGTTCATGGGCCTCACGATCGCGAACGTCGGCGGCGTGCCGGCCGCGACCTGGCTCGGCCAGATGATCGGCTGGCGCATGTCGTTCGCGGCAACCGCGGCGCTCGGCCTGATCGCGATCGCCGGCCTGTTGGCCGCCCTGCCGAAGGGCGCACCCGGCAAGATGCCGAACCTGCGTGCCGAACTGTCCGTGCTCACGCGCCCCGTCGTACTCGGCGCGCTCGGGACCACGGTGCTCGGCGCCGGCGCGATGTTCACGCTGTACACGTATGTCGCCCCGACGCTCGAACACCTGACCGGCGCGACACCCGGCTTCGTCACCGCGATGCTCGTGCTGATCGGCGTCGGCTTCTCGATCGGCAACATCGCCGGCGGCCGCCTCGCCGACCGCTCGCTCGACGGCACGCTCATCGGCTTCCTCGCGCTGCTGATCATGACGATGGCCGCGTTCTCGCTGCTCGCCCGCACGCATGTCGGTGCCGCGGTCACGCTGCTCGTCTGGGGTGTCGCGACGTTCGCGGTGGTCCCGCCGCTGCAGATGCGCGTGATGCGTGCCGCACACGAAGCGCCGGGCCTCGCCTCGGCCGTCAACATCGGCGCGTTCAATCTCGGCAACGCGCTCGGCGCGGCGGCCGGCGGCGCGGCGATTTCGGCCGGCTTCGGCTATGGGGCGGTGCCGCTCGTCGGCGGGCTGATCGCCGCGGCGGGACTCGCGCTGGTCGCACTGCAGATGATCCAGCGCCGCCGCGCGCCGGTCGCCGCGCGTTCGTAAGCACACGGCGATCCGCACGGTGCCGGTACGCGGCACCGCAAGCAGGAAACGCACGCACCGGCATGGACAGCTCGGCTGCCTGCCGGCACGCGGGCGACGCGATGCGTCAGTCAGTTCAGTGCTGAACCTCGCCGCGTTCGAGCGGCAGGATCAGGCGCTCGGGGATGCTGCGTCGCGATGCACGCGCACCGACGTAGTACAGCACGGCAGGCACGACGAGGCCGAGGATCCACGAGATGTCGGTGCCGCCGAGCGCGTCGACGAGCGGGCCCGTGTAGATATGCGTCGACATGAACGGCAGCTGCACGAGGATGCCGACCACGTAGATCGTGATCGCCATCACGTTCCAGCGGCCATAGCGGCCGTCCGGATCGGACAGCGCCGGCACATCGTAGCGCGAGCGCGTGAAGCAGTAATAGTCGACCAGGTTGATCGCGCTCCAAGGCGTGAAGAACGCGAGCAGGAACAGGATGAACGCGGTGAATTCCTTCAGGAACGAATGGCGGCCGGCGAGCGCGATCAGCGTCGACACGCAGATCATCCCGAAGATGTACCCGAGACGGCTGCGTGACGACACCGCGCCCTTGCCGCGGAAACCGCTGACGATCGTCGCCATCGACATGAAGCTGCCGTACGCGTTGAGTGCCGTCACCGTCACCTTGCCGAACGCGATGGTGAAATACAGCAACGCAGCCACGGCGCCCGTCGAGCCGAGGCCGACGATGTAGGACACCTCATGGTGCGCGAACTGGCTGCCGGCCAGCGCGGCCGCGAACACGCCGAACACCATCGCCGCCTGCGCGCCGATCACCGAGCCGAGGCCAACCGCGAGGAACGTGGCGACCGACGACGTCGAACGCGGCAGGTAGCGCGAATAATCGGCGACGTACGGGCCGAACGCAATCTGCCACGACGCGGACAGCGACATCGACAGCAGGAAGCTCGCGAGCGAGAAGTGCCGGTTCGCGAGCAGCGCGCCGACGTCGTGGTTCGCGAACAGCTGCGCGAACATGTAGACGAAAGCGACGATGCCGACCACGCTCGCGATCCGGCCGACGAAGTGGATCGCACGATAGCCGAACACCGTCAGCACGACGATCACGGCCGCGAACAGCAGGATGCCGGCCGCGTCGTCGACGTGCAGCAGTTGCGCGACGGCCTGCCCGGCGAGCACCGAGCCGCTGGCGGAAAAACCGATGTACATCAGGCACACGAGCACGATCGGGATCATCGCGCCGTAGACGCCGAACTGCACGCGACTCGAGATCATCTGCGGCAAGCCGAGTTGCGGCCCCTGCGCGCCGTGCAACGCCATCACCGCGCCGCCGACGAACTGGCCGAGCAGCAGCGCGACCAGCGACCAGAACACGTCGCCGCCGAGCACGACCGCCAGCGCCCCCGTGACGATGGCCGTGATCTGCATGTTCGCCGACAGCCACAGCGTGAACTGGCTCAACAGGCCGCCGTGGCGTTCGGCGTCGGGAATGAAATCGATCGAGCGTACCTCGATCAGACCACCGGCTTTTCCATTGGGATTCGTCGACACGGGAAAATCTCCAGGATACTGAGGATCGCAAATGGTTTGGACGAGACGGGGAACGTGCCGAGCCGCCCCTTCGACTCGTCGGGTGCGGCGCGCCGTGGATCGCCGGGGCACGCACCACGCAAGGTCCGCACGCGGGCGCGCAGCCGGCACGACCCGCGCCGAGAGTGCCAGCGGATCATCTTGTATATACAACATGGCTGATATCGGTGATTACCCGGTGTCTGGCAGTTTTGCGGATCGCCCGGGAAAGCCGAGCACATCCGGCGGCCGGATGCGTCAGTTGAACGTATGAAAAATGCAGGGAAAACGAAACCTCAGGTGCCGGCGGGCGACACCTGATCGGATGCGGCGACCATGTCGCCGGCGGGAAGGAGCGTCAGCATGCGCCGCGCAGCCTCGACGTCGCGCGCATGCAGCCATTCGTCGTAGTCGTCGCGACGCAGGATCACGACGCCCCGCTTCTCGTCGCCGGGCCGATGCATGCGCGCGAACACCGGATGATCGTCGGCATTGACCGTGAGCATCGTCATGCCGATGCACTCATGGCCATCGGCGGTTTCGTAACGCCGCCAGAGGCCGGCGACGCAGCACGGTTGCCAGCCGTCGACACCGATCCGGTGCCATACGTTGCGGCCCGTTTCGTAGCACGGCTCGAAGATCCAGCGCAGTGGAATCAGGCAGCGCTGGCCGTTGCGCCAGGCGTTGCCGTAGAGTCGCGACGAACCGATCGTTTCCGCGCGCGCGTTCACCGTATCGAGCTTCTTTCGCTTACGGCCGTTCTCGTCGAGACGCTCGGGCTGCATGAACTTCGGCCAGAAGCCGAACACCGCGCGAACGACCGCGAGGCCGTCACCGTCGGCACGCGCGATCGGTGCCGCGTAATCCGGATAGACGTCGGGCTCCCACGGAGCGCGACGAAACAGGTCGCCGATGCCGATCCTCAGCTCGCTGATACCCGGGTCTTCATCAGGGGCGCGGTAGTGGGTGCACACGGTTGGGCAGACGATGGACGCGATGTCTTCATCGTAGGTCAGCGTGCAGCCACTTGTCCGCCATTGCGTGGTGTGACGAAACAGTCTTACAGCAGTTCGGCCCGCTTGACGGCGTCGTGCGCGAACAGCCGGTGCAGGCCGTCCGTTCGTTCATCCGTGCCGTCGGCAGCGCGTCGTCGCCCGTTCCGGTTCAGGCCAACCGCTCCGATCCGATCACATGCACGCCCGGGCGCGCCTCGAGCGCGGCGTCGAGCAGCGCGCGGGCAATGCGCGGCGCGGGATTCACGCGCCACTTCCGCGGCAGCAGCGGCCCGGCGACGCTCAACGCAAGCACCAGCATCCGTTCGCCGAACCGGAATTCGTCGCGGCTGCCGCCGATCAGGCCCGGTCGCACGCAGGTCAGCGACGCGAACCCGATGCCCGCGAGCGCGCGCTCGACCTCGCCCTTCACGCGGTTGTAGAAGATGCGCGAGCCCGGATCGGCGCCGAGCGCGGAATTCAGCACGTAGGTCGGCGTGCCGGACCGATGCGCGAGATGCGCAACCGCGAGCGGATAGTCGTGATCGACGCGTCGAAATGCGGCCTGCGAGCCGGCGACGCGCATCGTGGTGCCGAGCGTGCAGATCACCGCGTCGGCGTGCCACCAGTCGGCCGCCTCGGGCAGATGATCGAAGTCGACCTCCAGCGCGCGCATCTTAGGATGCGGCGACAACGGCCGGCGCGCGAGCACGACGACCTGGTCCACCCGCGCATCGGCCAGCGCGGCTTCAAGGACGTGACGCCCGACGAGTCCGGTCGCGCCGACGAGCAACAGTTTCATGGCAGGTCATTCCGTGTGAGGCCGGTGAATCGGCGTGGAACCGACACGATGAACGGTCCGCGCGGGAGGGTCAACCGCAACCCGCATCCCGCCCGCTACGAGCGCGTTCCCCGCCAGCCACGACACGCTCGGCGCGACGCTGGTCCAGCGCTTGTGCGCCTGCGAGAACGGCGACAAGTCGCTGAACCCCAGTTCCGCCGCGATTTTCCTTGATCGACAACCGCCCTTCGGCGACCAGCGCCTGCGCGTGCGTCTTGCGCACCGCATTCGAGATGTCGCCGAAGCATGCGCCCTCTTCCTGCAGCCGGCGCGTGAGCCTGTGCTCGCTCGTGTTCAGCAGCGTCGCTCTTCAGCTACGGCGGACGGTCGAACGGCCGTGTGCGTAACCCGCGCACACAAAAAAGCCCCGCCGTGGCGGGGCTTCGATCGATATGAGCAACGACGCGGAGATCACACATGCAACGCATGCCCCAGCGCGCGCAACGCCGCCTCCTGCATCGCTTCGCCGAGCGTCGGATGCGCGTGGATCGTGCCTCCGATGTCTTCGAGCCGCGCGCCCATCTCGAGCGACTGCGAAAACGCCGCGGCCAGTTCCGACACACCGCGCCCGACCGCCTGCCAGCCGACGATCAGATGCGTGTCGCGCCGCGCGACGACGCGCACGAAGCCATCGGTCGCCTGCAGCGTCATCGCGCGGCCGTTCGCCGCGAACGGGAACGACGCGCTGATGCAGTCGACGCCGGCCGCCTTCGCGTCGTCGGGCGACCAGCCGGACGTGACGACCTCGGGATCGGTGAAGCACACGGCCGGGATCGATGCCGGCGTGAACTTGCGGCGGCGCCCGGCGATCAGCTCGGCCACCATCTCGCCCTGCGCCATCGCGCGATGCGCGAGCATCGGCTCGCCGGCGACGTCGCCGATCGCCCATACGTTGCGCATCGACGTCCTGCATTCGTCATCGATGCGCAGTGCGCGGCCATTGCGATCGAGCGGCAGCGATTCGAGCCCGAAGCCGTCGACGCGCGGCCGGCGGCCGACCGCGACCAGCACGCGATCGGCCGGCAGCGTCTTCTCCTCGCCGTCGGGCGCCTGCACGCGCACCGCGCCGTCGCTCGCGAGGCCCAGCACCTTGTGGCCCAGCCAGAGCCCGACGCCGAGCCGCGCGAGCGAATCGGCGACCGGCTTCGCGAGTTCCGCGTCGTATGCGGGCAGCACGCGTTCGGCCACCTCGACGATGCCGACGTCGACGCCGAGCTTGCGATAGACGAATCCGAGTTCGAGCCCGATGTACCCGGCGCCGACGACAATCAGCCGCTTCGGCAATGACGCGGGCGACAGCGCCTGGGTCGACGACACGACGTGGCCGCCGAACGGCATCGACGGCAGCGCGACCGGTTCCGAACCCGACGCGAGCAACAGGTGCTCGCATGCGATCCGCGTCGTGTGGTCGCCGGCGACGACGTCGACCGTCTTGCCGTCGACGACGCGCGCATCGCCGTGCAACACGCGCACGCCGTGCTTCTTCAGCAGCGCGCCGACGCCGCGCGTGAGTCGCTCGACGATGCCGTCCTTCCACGCGACGCTTTTCGCGATGTCGATCTCCGGCGTGCGCACGCGAATCCCGAGCATCCCGTCGCCGGCCTGCCCGCACGCCTGCTCGAACGCATCGGCGACATGGATCAGCGCCTTCGACGGAATGCAGCCGATGTTCAGGCACGTGCCGCCGAGCCGTTCGCGCTCGACCAGCACCGTCGGAATGCCGAGCTGCCCCGCGCGAATCGCAGCGACGTAACCGCCCGGCCCGCCCCCGATCACGAGCAACGTGGTGTGTTCGTTCTTCATCGCGCTCACTCCACGAACAGCAGCGCCGGACGCTCGAGCAACCCGCGCACGGCCTGGATGAATTCGGCCGCATCCGCGCCGTCGACGACGCGATGGTCGAACGACGACGACAGGTTCATCATCTTGCGCGCGACGATCGCGCCGTCGCGGATCATCGGTCGCTCGACGATCCGGTTCACGCCGACGATTGCGACCTCGGGATGATTGATGACCGGCGTCGACACGATGCCGCCGAGTGCGCCGAGGCTCGAGATCGTGATCGTCGAGCCGGTCAGTTCGTCGCGCTGCGCGCGGTTCGCGCGCACCGCGTCGGCGAGCCGCGCGATTTCCGCCGAGATCGACCACACGTCGCGCGCTTCCGCGTGACGCAGGACCGGCACCGTGAGACCGCCGTCCGTCTGCGTCGCGACGCCCACGTGCACCGCGCCGTAGCGCGTGACCACACCGGCTTCGTCGTCGTAGCGCGCGTTGATCTGCGGGAAATCGCGCAGCGCGATCGCGATCGCGCGAATCAGCAGCGGCAGCGGCGTGAGCCGGCCGCGCGTGTCGCCGTGGCGCCGGTTCAGCTCGGCGCGCAGCGATTCGAGCTCGGTGACGTCGAGCTCCTCGACGTAGCTGAAGTGCGGAATGCGGCGCTTCGCTTCCTGCATCTTGCGCGCGATCGCGCGCCGCAGGCCGATCACCGGCACGTCGGTTTCGTCGTTGCGCTCGTCGTAGCCGCGCGCCTGGGATCCGCGCGGCGCGCCGCCGCCCGTGCGTGCGTACGCATCGAGGTCCGCATGCAGGATCCGCCCGGCTTCGCCGGTGCCGCGCACGTAGCGCAGCTCGATGCCCATGTCCCATGCGCGCTGGCGCACCGCCGGCGACGCGAGCGGCCGTTCGCCCGGCGCGAGCGCCGCGCGCGGCGGCACCGCGTGTTCCGCGCGGCGCGTCTCGGCCGGCACGCGCGACGCGGCAGGCGGCGTCGCCGTCGGTGACGCATGTGTTTCGGATCCCTCAGCGATGGACGACGGCTCCGCACGCACATCGACCGCCGCCGGAGGCTGCGTCACCTCCGCGCCGGCATCGCGCGCCTTCGCGCCCGGCTTCAGGTTGCCGTCGCCTTCGACTTCGAGACGAATCAACTCGCTGCCGACCGCCATCATCTCGCCGATTCGCCCGCCAAGCTCCAGCACCTTGCCGGCCACCGGCGACGGAATCTCCACCGCCGCCTTGTCGGTCATCACATCGGCGAGCGGCTGGTCTTCGGCGATCGTCTGCCCCGGTTGCACGTGCCAGGCCACCAGCTCGACCTCGGCAATCCCTTCGCCGATATCCGGCATCTTGATGACATGAATCCCCATCTCAGGCCTCCATCACGCGTCGCAACGCTTCGCCGACCCGCGCCGGGCCGGGGAAATACGCCCATTCCTGCGCGTGCGGATACGGCGTGTCCCAGCCGGTCGTCCGCTCGATCGGCGCTTCCAGATGGTAGAAGCAGTGCTCCTGGACGAGCGACACCAGCTCCGCGCCGTAGCCGCAGGTGCGCGTCGCTTCATGCACCACCACACAGCGGCCGGTCTTGCGCACCGACGCGACGATCGTGTCGAGATCGACCGGCCACAGCGTGCGCAGGTCGATCACTTCCGCATCGATGCCGGTCTCCTCGGCGGCGGCCAGCGACACGTGCACGGTCGTGCCGTACGTCAGCACCGTCAAGTCGTTGCCGGGCCGCACGACGGCAGCCGTATCGAGCGGCACCGTGTAATAGCCTTCCGGCACCGCGCTGCCCGGATGCTTGAGCCACGACGTGACGGGACGCTCGTGATGGCCGTCGAACGGCCCGTTGTACAGGCGTTTCGGTTCGAGGAAGATCACCGGATCGTCGTTCTCGATCGAGGCGATCAGGAGTCCTTTCGCGTCGTACGGATTCGACGGCATCACCGTACGCAATCCGCAGACCTGCGTGAACATCGCCTCCGGGCTCTGGCTGTGCGTCTGGCCGCCGTAGATGCCGCCGCCGCACGGCATCCGGATCGTCATCGGCGCCGTGAACTGGCCCGCGGAGCGATAGCGCAGCCGCGCGCCTTCCGACACGATCTGGTCGGACGCCGGATAGAAGTAGTCCGCGAACTGGATCTCGCAGACCGGCCGCAATCCATACGCGCCCATCCCGACTGCGGCGCCGACGATCCCGCCTTCCGAGATCGGCGTATCGAACACGCGCGACTTGCCGTACTTGGCCTGCAGCCCCTCGGTGCAGCGGAACACGCCGCCGAAGTAGCCGACGTCCTGCCCGAACACGACCACGTCGTCGTCGCGGCCGAGCATCACGTCCATCGCGGAGCGCAGCGCCTGGATCATCGTCATCGGCTGCGCCGATGCCGTCGTCGTTTCATGTTGCGCCATGATCAGGCTCCCAGTTCCTGGCGCTGACGACGCAGATGCGCGGGCAGCTCCTTGTACACGTCGTCGAACATCGAGGCCGGCGACGGAATCCGGTCGTCGGCCAGCGTCCCGAACTTCTCCGCTTCCTTCTGCGCGGCCATCACCTCGGCCTCCAGCTCGGCCGTGAGCGCGTCGTGCGCGCTGTCCGACCAGATGCCCTTCGCGATCAGGTGCTGCTTGAAGCGGGCGATCGGATCGCCGAGCGGAAAATGTGCCCAGTCGTCGCTCGGCCGGTATTTGGTCGGATCGTCCGACGTCGAGTGCGCGCCGGCGCGATAGGTCACCCACTCGATCAGCGTCGGGCCGAGATTGCGGCGCGCGCGTTCGGCCGCCCAGGTCGATGCCGCGTAGATCGCGAGGAAGTCGTTGCCGTCGACGCGCAGCGAAGCGATGCCGCAGCCGACGCCGCGCCCGGCGAACGTCGTCCCCTCGCCACCCGCGATCGCCTGGAACGTCGAGATCGCCCACTGGTTGTTGACGACGTTCAGCACGACCGGCGCGCGATACACGTGCGCGAACGTCAGCGCGGTGTGAAAGTCGGATTCCGCGGTCGCGCCGTCGCCGATCCATGCGGACGAGATCTTCGTGTCGCCCTTGATCGCCGACGCCATCGCCCAGCCGACCGCCTGGATGAACTGCGTGGCCAGATTGCCCGAGATCGAGAAGAAGCCGGCTTCGCGGTCCGAATACATGACCGGAAGCTGGCGCCCCTTCAGCGGATCGCCTTCGTTCGACATCAACTGGCAGATCATCCGTTCGAGCGACACGTCGCGCGCAATCAGGATGCTTTGCTGGCGGTAAGTCGGGAAGCACATGTCGCCATGACGCAGCGCCATCGCATGCGCGGCGCCGATCGCCTCTTCGCCGAGGCTCACCATGTAGAAGGAGATTTTCTTCTGACGCTGCGCGATCATCATGCGCGCGTCGAAGATGCGGGTCTTGAGCATCGCGCGCATCCCCGCGATCAGGCGCGCATCGTCGAGGTCCGGCGCCCACGGGCCGAGGGCTTCGCCGTGGTCGTCGAGCACGCGCACCAGGCTGCGGGCGAGATGGGCGGTATCCGCCGGCGCAACGTCGATCGGCGGGCGGCGAACCGCGCCTGCCGGCGATAGATGCAGATAGGAAAAATCCGTCTTGCAGCCCGGACGCCCGGTGGGCTCCGGCACATGCAGACGCAATGGCTCTGACAGGCTCATCGTGTCGTCTCCACGCTCGATTGTGTCTCACGCTGATGGAAACGCGCGGCCGGTTGCCGGCTCACGCGCGAGCTGGCGCACGGGTAAGCGCGCCAACCTTGGAAATTTATGCCTTATGGCGCGAAACGTCGATGGCCAACCCGCTCGTTGCGGGTGAGCAGATTTGCCATGGCGGGGTCGATGGACGATCGATGCTGGCGGCGGCGTGAACGCGCGCCGCCCGTGCTGCGCTGCGTCAACGGCCGGTGAAGCGTGCGTGTCGAGGCCGGACCGATCGGCACACCGCGGTCATATCGGACGATACGAAGCAAAAGACCCCGCGAAATCCTGGATCCCGGCGGGGTCTCGGTGCGTCGGGGCGCTTGCGCGCCAGCTTGGCCGGCTGGCCGGCTAGCCCCGGCGGGCGATGAATCACGCGTCGGGGCGCGCGATGTCGAAGCGGCTGCCGGGCGTCACGTGCACGTAGGCCGATGGGCCGCCGGCGCGCAGGATGATGCCCGCGCCGAACGTGTCGAAGATGCCGTCCTTCAGCAGGTCATGACGGATATGCACGGCGATGACCTCGCCGAGCACCAGCGTCGCCGGTGTCTCGACGCCGCGGTGATCGCGCAGCCGGATCACGTCGGTCACCTTGCATTCGAAGTTCACGCCACTTTCCGCCACGCGCGGCACGTCGACGAGGCGCGACGCAATCGCGGTCAGGCCGCCGAGTTCGAATTCGTTGACGCCATACGGCACCGCGGCACAGGTCTGGTTCATCCGCTCGGCAAGGTCGCGCGTCGCGAGGTTCCAGACGAACTCGCCGGTTTCCTGCACGTTGCGCAGGCTGTCCTTCGCGGCGGTGCTCGAAAAGCCGATGATCGGCGGACGATAGTTGAACGCGTTGAAGAAGCTGTACGGCGCGAGGTTCAGCGTGCCGTCGGCGCCTCGGGATGAAATCCAGCCGATCGGGCGCGGACCCACGATCGCGTTCAGCGGGTCGTGCGGCAGCCCGTGGCCTTGCGACGGTTCGTAATAGTGGTAGTTCGAATCGGTCATGGCGGATCGTGTTGCGACAGGCAAATTGTGTTGAAAGCGCTCGGCGCAGGTGCGTGTGCCGGTGAAGCACATGCGTGCGGCGCGACGTGTGTTCCAAGTATCACATGGCCTCACGTTCGTCGCAGCGAAGCTGCACCGCGGGCAGCGTTGCAACGCCGATGCGGGCGGCGCGCACAATGAAAAACCCGCGAGTGCATGGCATCTCGCGGGTCTTATCGAGGCCGGACTCCACGCGATCCACCCGTCCGGCACCACTGCAAGAGGAGAACGGCCCGCGATCCTTCACGCTATCGCGTGCGGGCCGATGCGGTGGCTGGCGAACGGTGCCCGCGAACAGCAGCCGTGTCAGAAATGATGCAGTAGCGCGACACGCACGACGTACTGGTTCGGGCTCGACGAGATGTCGGCCGCGCCCGGAACGTACGCGTAGTCGAAGTCGGTCCCGGTGTGTGCGTTCATTGCATGCTGATAGACCCCTTCCACGAATACCGACGTGCGCTTCGACATGTCGTAATTCAACTTCGTGCTCAGCTGATGCCACTTCGGATTGAACGAGCCGACCGTCGAGGCGACACGGGCCTGCGTATAGGTGTAAGCCGCGCCGAGGTATAACGCGGGCGTGAAATGATAGAGCCCGTTGACCTCGAAGTTATCGAATTTCCACGCGTTCCATGTGCCGCCGGCCGGCTGCGTCGTCCCGGTGAAATACGCATTGGACGTCGGATCGTACACATCCACGTGCGAGTATGTGAACCCGACGAGCGCATTCGCAAACGCGTAGTTCACGCCGATGCCGATGTTCTGCTGCGACGACGCATCGAACGTGTTGTCGCCGGTGATCGCGCCGGTCGTATCGCCATTGTGTGCGTTGTTGATCTTCAAATACGACGCGCCGACCGTCAGCCCGCCCTGCTGGTACTGCAGCGCGGCGCCATACAGACGATTGTTCGCAAAGCCGCCCGCCTGATTGCTGAATCCGTACATGGCTTCCGCGGTAATCCCGTGCCACACGGGCGACACGTATTTCACCGAGTTGTTCACCCGGAACGAGTAATCGGTGTTGTCGTTGTCGTAGGGATGCGCAAACAGATAGCCGGTCCAGTTTCCGTTCGCGGTGAGCGGCGAGAAAATGTCGACGCTCGGATCGTACTGGCGGCCGAACGTCACGGTGCCGTAACGCTCCGACGCGATGCCGACGAAAGCCTGACGGCCGAATTCCCGGCCGCCCTGGCTCATTTTCCCGTTGTTGACGTCGAAACCGCTCTCGAGCGTGAAGATGGCCTGGTAGCCTCCGCCGAGGTCCTCTGTACCCCTGATGCCCCAGCGGCTGCCGTAATCGTAGCCGCTTTGCAGTTGCACGGTACCGTGGCCGCGTGCGTTGCTCGTGTAGTTGATACCGTCCTCGATCTTGCCGTAGAGCGTCACGCTGCTTTGTGCATGCGCGGCGGTGGCAAGCAACGCGGCGGGCACGATGATCCCCCAACGCTTGTTCATGATGATTTACCCCCCAAGGTCTCTCGTTTGCTGGTCGCAAGGCTTGCGCGCTGCGAATGCGTGCCGCGTCGATGTATCCCGCGATGCGACGGGCGCAGTGTAATGAGCCGTTTTTCTACTGTTAGTGACCGGCAGCGGAAAGGTGCTCTCCGGAACGGAGACTATTTTTCGGCACGGAAACCGGATAGCAAGGCGGTAAAGACCACTTCATCGGGGGCGACGACGTGCGACGCGTAACAGCCCGTACCCATATGCCGGCATACACCCGCATGCCCTCGGACGTGAATGGCACCCGTGCAGGGCCTGAAAACAAAAAACCCGCGAGAAACGTGTTTCTCGCGGGTCTTCTGAACTTCATGGCATCGCATTGAAGCGAATCTGGTGCCGGGGACCGGACTTGAACCGGCAAGCCAATCAAGGCGGCGGATTTTCGTCACACTGCTTCTTTCAAAGCCGGCGGCGTCGAAACGAAGCCGTTCGTGCGCTGGACTATGCCTTCGCCGTCGCGCGCGGGCGTGATCGCCGCCCGTGCGCCTTAGGCGCCCCCCGTCTAGTCTCTACACCTTCCTCGCTTGAGCTGTACCGCGAGGCTTGGCTCGGCGTTGCCTCGATGCGCGCATCAGGGGTTTCGCCGAATTTGAAGGGTTCTGCACCGACCGTTTCCGGCCGGGCACTCAATCGTTTAAGTCCGCTATGTTTACCAATTTCATCACCCCGGCAAAAGGGCGGACGCGATTCTACCATTGCTTGCACATGCGTTAGGGGATTCACGCGCATTGCATCGCGATGCAGCATGTCGGCCCACACCGTCCGCGCCCCGATCTATCCGCCGTCATCGACATCGACGCGACACCTTCATCGATTTCGTCCCGCGCCGCAGCATCCGCCGATACAATCGAATCCGCCCCGCTCGCCGGGCGCCAAACGTCAGATGTTTGTGTCGTGCTGCTCGCGAAACAGACGTCTCGCGCGTCATCGCGAGGTCACAAACGTTTTCGATAATTTCCCTGCCGAAAACGTTTACATCGCGTAACTTCATGACCCCGACCATCAAGGACGTCGCCGCGCTCGCCGGCTTCTCGATCGCCACCGTCTCGCGCGCGATCAACGCGCCGCACACCGTCAGCCCCGCCACGCTGGCGACGATCCGCACCGCCATCGACACGCTGCAGTTCCGCCCGAGCCCGCTCGGCCGGCAGTTGCGCGGCGAGCGCACGCGGCTCGTCGGCGTCGTCGTGCCGACGCTGTCGAACCCGGTCTTCGCCGACTGCCTGCAGGGCATCGACGAACTCGCGACCGCGGCCGGCTTCAAGCTGATCCTGATGACGACCGAATACGATGCGGCGCGCGAGCGCCATGCGATCGAGACGCTGCGCGAGCAGCGCGTCGAGGGGCTGATCCTGACCGTCGCCGATGCGGACACGCATCCGCTGCTCGACATGCTCGACCGCGACGGCCCGCATTACGTGCTGATGCACAACGACACGCAACGCCGCCCGTCGGTGTCGGTCGACAACCGCCGCGCCGCCTATGACGGCGTCCGTCTGCTGACCGCGCGCGGTCATCGCCGCGTGCTGATGCTGGCCGGCTCGCTCGCCGCGTCGGATCGCGCACGCCAGCGCCATCTCGGCTACGCGCAGGCACTCGAGGAAGCCGGCGTCGCGACGCTGCCGCCGGTCGAAGTCGACTTCAACGCGGCCGAGTTGCCCGACGCGGTGCTCGCGCACCTCACCGCGCAGGCCACGCGCCCGACCGCCCTCTTCTGCAGCAACGACCTGCTCGCGATGGTCGTCATGCGCGGCCTGCGCCGCGCGGGCTTCTCGATTCCCGACGACCTGTCGGTGCTCGGCTTCGACGGCATCGCGATCGGCGAGTTGCTCGCGCCGCCGCTCGCGAGCGTCGCGACGCCGAACCAGGACATCGGCCGCCATGCATGGCGGCGTCTCGTCGAATGCATCGGCGGCACGACGATCGAGCGCACGTCGCTGATCCTGCCGCATGCCGTGCGCGACGGCGCGACGGTCGCGCCGCCGGCCGCCGACCTTCAGTTGCACCAGGCCTGAACGCACGCGCCGCGCCATCGCGCACGGCGCGGCGACATACCCTTACCCTGCCCGGAGACCCACCGTGTCCTTTCGCCTGACCTCGCTGCTGCGCGTGCTCGCGGCACCCCTCGCCTGCGCCGCGCTCGTCGCGTTCGCACCCGCCGCCCACGCCGACGAAACCGCGATCTGCTACAACTGCCCGCCCGAATGGGCAGACTGGGCCGCGCAGATCGCGGCGATCAAGCAGAAGACCGGCATCCGCGTGCCGTTCGACAACAAGAACTCGGGCCAGGCGATCGCGCAGCTGATCGCCGAGCAGAAGAGCCCGGTCGCCGACGTCGTCTATCTCGGCGTGTCGTCGGCGTTCCAGGCGAAGGACAACGACGTGATCGCACCGTACAAGCCCGCGCACTGGAACGACATCCCCGCGAACCTGAAAGACCCGCAGGGCTACTGGTTCGCGATCCACTCGGGCACGCTCGGCTTCTTCGTGAACAAGGACGCGCTCGAGGGCAAGCCGGTTCCGCGCTCGTGGGCCGACCTGCTGAAGCCCGAATACAAGGGGATGGTCGGCTACCTCGATCCGTCGAGCGCGTTCGTCGGCTATGCGGGCGCGGTCGCCGTCAACCAGGCGCTCGGCGGCAGCCTCGACAACTTCAAGCCGGCGCTCGACTGGTTCCGCAAGCTGAAGGCCAACGCGCCTATCGTGCCGAAGCAGACCGCGTATGCGCGCGTGCTGTCCGGCGAGATTCCGATCCTGCTCGACTACGACTTCGACGCGTATCGCGCGAAGTACAAGGATCACGCGAACGTCGAGTTCGTGATCCCGAAGGAAGGCACGATCGCGGTGCCGTACGTGATGAGCCTCGTCAAGGGCGCGCCGCACGATGCGAACGGCAGGAAGGTGCTCGACTTCGTGCTGTCCGACGAAGGCCAGAAGCTGTGGGCCAACGCATACCTGCGTCCGGTGCGCGCGCAGACGCTCGGTGCCGACGTCGCCGCGAAGTTCCTGCCGGCGAGCGAATATGCGCGGGCGAAATCGGTCGACTTCGGCAAGATGGCCGCCGGTCAGCAGGCGTTCGGCCAACAATACCTGCAGGTGATGCAGTAAGCGCCGGACTCAAGCCATGCTCGACCTGACTTTCCCGCTGCGCTGGCGCGTCGCGCTCGTCGCGCCGGCGCTCGCGGTGTTCGCCGCGTTCTGGCTGCTGCCGATGGCGGCGCTCGTGCAGGTGTCCGCCGACGGCGCGTTCTTCACGCAGTACGCGGCGCTGCTCGGCAACGCGCGTTACATGAAGAGCCTCGGTGAAACGGTTGCGTTGTCGGCCGGCGTCACGCTCGCGACGCTCGCGCTGTCGACGATCTCGGGCCTGCTGCTGGCGCGCCGCGAATTCGCCGGCAAGCGCGTGCTGCTCGCGCTGCTCACCTTTCCGCTCGCGTTCCCGGGCGTCGTGGTCGGCTTCATGGTGATCATGCTCGCCGGCCGGCAAGGGCTGATCGGGATGCTGTCCGCGAAGCTGACCGGCGACAAGTGGGTGTTCGCGTATTCAGTTGCGGGGCTGTTCGTCGGCTACCTGTACTTCTCGATTCCGCGCGTGATCGTCACGGTGATCGCGGCCGCGTCGAAGCTCGACGCGTCGCTCGAGGAAGCCGCGCGCTCGCTCGGCGCGTCGCCGTGGCGCATCTTCGTCGACATCGTGCTGCCGGCGCTCGCGCCGGGCCTGATCGCGGCCGGCGCGATCTGCTTCGCGACCGCGATGGGCGCGTTCGGCACCGCCTTCACGCTCGCCACCGACCTGAACGTGCTGCCGATGACGATCTACACCGAATTCACGCTGAACGCGAACATCGCGACGGCGGCCGGCCTGTCGATCGTGCTCGGCATCGTCACCTGGGCCGTGCTCGCGCTCGCGCGCCGGTTCACCGGCCACACCGCCGCCGCCGCGGCCTGAGGATTTCTTCATGCAATCGCTTTCCGGTTCGTCGGCGCAGTCGCCGGCACCCGCCCCGTCGCATGCGCACGGCGCGGCACGGCGCGCGCCGCGCGTGTCGGGCGCGCGTGCGGTCGCCGCGCTGCAATGGGGCGTCACGCTGCTGCTGTGCGCGTTCCTGATCGTGCCCGTCGTGATGTCGGTGCTCGCGGGCCTCACCGTCAACTATTTCCGCGGGCTGTCGAGCGGCCTCACGCTGCGCTGGCTCGAACAGGTATGGCAGCAATACCAGGGTTCGGTCGCGCTGTCGCTCGGCGTCGCGTTCGCGACGCTCGCGATCGTGCTCGTCGTCGGCGTGCCGGCCGGCTATGCGCTCGCACGCAGCAAGAACCGCGTCGCCCGCGTGATCGAGGAAGCGCTCGTGCTGCCGGTCGCGCTGCCGGGCCTCGCCTCGGCGCTCGCGCTGCTGGTCGTGTACGGCGGCTTCACCGCGTTCCGGATGAGCCTGTGGTTCATCGTCGTCGGCCACGTCGTGTTCACGCTGCCATTCATGGTGCGCGCGGTCGCGGCGGTTGCCGCCGGTGCCGACCTGCGCACGCTCGAGGAAGGCGCGGCGAGCCTCGGCGCGTCGTTCGTCACGCGCTTCGTCACGATCGTGCTGCCGAACCTGCGCCCCGGCATCGTCGCGGGCGCGCTCGCGGTGCTCACGCTGTCGATCGGCGAATTCAACCTGACGTGGATGCTGCATACGCCCGACACGAAGACGTTGCCCGTCGGGCTCGCCGACACCTACGCATCGCTGCGCCTCGAGGTCGGCAGCGCCTACACGATCGTGTTCCTGCTGATGACGCTGCCGCTTCTCGTCGCGATGCAGTGGCTCGGCGTCGATCCGTCCGGCACGCGCGCACTGAAGCGTCGCCCGCGCTGACCCTGCGTTGACTTTCCCGCTCCCATGAAACTCGATTCCACTCCCATCACCCTGACCCGCTGCGCGAAGACGTTCCGCGGCACGCGCGTGCTCGAACCGCTCGACCTGTCGATCGGCGCGGGCGAGACGCTCGTGCTGCTCGGCCCGTCGGGCTGCGGCAAGACGACGACGTTGCGCCTGATCGCCGGCCTCGACACGCCGGACGCCGGCGGCACGATCCTGTTCGGCGGCGACGACGTGACCGCGCTTCCGATCGAGCGCCGCCAGGTCGGCATGGTGTTCCAGAACTACGCGCTGTTCCCGAACCTGACGGTGCGCGGCAACGTCGGCTACGGACTGAAGATCCGCAAGACGGAGCCGCGCGCGCTGCGCGAACGCGTCGACGAATTGCTCGCGATGATGCGGCTCGACGCGCATGCGGACAAACCGGTCGATCAGTTGTCGGGCGGCCAGCGCCAGCGTGTCGCGCTGGCGCGCGCGCTCGCGGTGCGCCCGCGCGTGCTGCTGCTCGACGAGCCGCTGACCGCGCTCGACGCGAAGCTGCGCGACGTGCTGCGCCGCGAGATGAATACGCTGCTGCGCGACCTCGGTGTGACGACCGTGTACGTCACGCACGACCAGGCCGAGGCGATGGAGCTCGGCGACCGGATCGTCGTGATGGGCGCGGGCCGCATCGAGCAGATCGGCACGCCGCGCGACATCTATTACCGGCCGGCGAACCGCACGGTCGCGCAGTTCATCGGCACGCTGAACCGGCTTGCGGGACAATGGCAGGACGGCGCGCTCGTGACGACCGGCGGCTCGATCGTCACGCCGCACGCCGCCGACGAGTGGTTCTTCCGCCCGGAGGATGCGCAGCTCGCCGATCCCGCGCATGCGCCGCTGCGCGGCGCGATCGGCGCGTGCGCGTTCCTTGGCGAGCGCACGCGGCTCACGATCGAGCATGCGGCGCCCGACGCGCTCGTCATCGACGTGCCGGGCCGCATCGAGCTCGCGCGCGGCACGGCGGTCGGCCTCACGATCGCGGCAGAGGGCCTGATCGCACTCGCCGCGTGAGTAACACCGCCCAACGATAACCAGACATTCCGAGGAACGACGATGCTGCTTGCTCAAATCAGCGATCTCCACATCAAGCGTCCGGGCCAGCTCGCGTACCGGCGCGTCGACACCGCCGCCGCGCTCGCGCGCTGCATCGCGAGGCTGAACGCGCTGGTGCCGCGTCCCGACGCGGTGCTCGTCACGGGCGACCTGACCGACTTCGGCCACGACGACGAATACCGCCATCTGCGCGACCTGCTCGCGCCGCTCGAGATTCCGTATTACCTGATGGTCGGCAATCACGACGATCGCGCGGGGCTGCGCCGCGCGTTCGCCGATCGCCCCGAATTGCAGGACGGCGAATTCGTGCAGTACGCACTCGACGTCGGCGCTGTGCGCGTGCTCGCGCTCGATTCGCAGGTGCCCGGCGCCAGCCACGGCGACCTGTGCGACGCGCGGCTCGCGTGGCTCGCCGCGCAGCTCGACGCCGCGCGCGACCGGCCGGTGATCGTCGCGCTGCACCATCCGCCGTTCGCATCCGGGATCGGGCACATGGACGCGCTGCGCCTCGCGCCCGCGGCCGCCGCGAAACTCGATGCGCTGCTGCGCGGCCATCCGAACGTGGAACGCGTGCTGTGCGGCCACGTGCACCGGACGATGTTCACCCGCTTTGGCGGCACGCTTGCGTCGGCCGTGCCGGCGCCCGCGCACCAGGTCGCGTTCGACCTGCGCGCGGACGCGCCGTCCGCGTTCCGGCTCGAGCCGCCCGCGTTCGCGGTCCACGTGCTTACGCCGGAAGGGGGAATGATGTCCCATCACGTGTACGTGGACGAAGGCGACGGGCCTTATCCGTTCTATGAACCGAGCGGCGAACTGGTCGACTGAAGGCGCGCGTCGCTCGCGATGACGGGCGGCTGCGGGCGGTCGCGGCCCGTTCGGCGGATCGCGACCGATAGCGACCGATAGCGACCGATAGCGACTGAAAGCGGCCCGTCACGCCCTGGCCGTGCCGCCCGATCGCCCAGCGGCACAGCCGGCAGGATTCACCGTGCTCCGGTATGATCGGCACCCTCGATCGGCGCGCGGCCGACGCCGTGCCGCGCGCCCACGCCGCCCAACTTCGTTCCGTTGCCGCCATGTCCGCCGCCTCCACCGACCGTCCGACCGACGCCGCCTCGCCCCACTATTCGCGCAGCCTGCTGTTGCTGCTCGCGACGATCGCGGGCGTATCGGTCGCGAACATCTATTACAACCAGCCGCTACTCGACAGCTTCCGCTCGGCCTTTCCCAACGGCGCGTCATGGATCGGCGCGGTGCCGACCGCGACGCAGCTCGGCTACGCGGCCGGCATGTTCCTGCTCGCGCCGCTCGGCGACCGTTTCGATCGCCGCGGGCTGATCCTGATGCAGATCGCGGGCCTGTCGATCGCGCTGATCGTGGCCGCGACCGCGCCATCGCTGGCGGTGCTCGCCGGCGCGAGCCTCGCGATCGGCGTGCTCGCGACGATCGCGCAGCAGGCCGTGCCGTTCGCGGCCGAAATCGCGCCGCCGGCCGAGCGCGGGCATGCGGTCGGCACCGTGATGAGTGGCCTGCTGCTCGGCATCCTGCTGGCGCGCACGGCGGCCGGCTTCGTCGCCGAATATTTCGGCTGGCGGGCGGTGTTCGGTGCATCGGTCGCAGCGCTCGTCGCGCTGGCCGCGGTGATCGTGCTGCGACTGCCGCGCAGTTCGCCGACGTCGACGCTGCCGTACGGCAAGCTGCTCGGTTCGATGTGGCACCTCGTGGTCGAACTGCGCGGGCTGCGCGAGGCATCGCTGACCGGCGCCGCGCTGTTCGCCGCGTTCAGCGCGTTCTGGCCGGTGCTCACGCTGCTGCTCGCCGGTGCGCCGTTCCACCTCGGCCCGCAGGCCGCAGGTCTCTTCGGGATCGTCGGCGCGGCGGGTGCGCTGGCCGCGCCATACGCGGGACGTTTCGCGGACAAGCGCGGCCCGCGCGCGATCATCTCGCTCGCGATCGCACTGCTCGCGGCGTCGTTCGTGATTTTCGCGCTGTCGGGGACGAGCCTCGTCGGGCTCGTGATCGGCGTGATCGTGCTGGATGTCGGCGTGCAGGCCGCGCAGATCTCGAACCAGTCGCGCATCTATGCGCTGAAGCCCGAGGCGCGCAGCCGCGTAAACACCGTGTACATGGTGTGCTACTTCATTGGCGGCGCGCTCGGCTCGTCGGCCGGCGTCGCCGCGTGGCACGCGTTCGGCTGGACCGGCATGTGCGCGGCCGGCCTGCTGTTTGCCGCGCTCGCCGGCTGGTCCCACCATCGCGGCGCACGGCACGGCTGAACGCCGCCCCGCGCGCCGGCGTCACGCGTCGGCGCGAGACGCGGCCGGTTCGTCGGCCGGTGGAAGCGTGAATGCCGGGGCGGGATCCATGACCGCGGCCGGGTCCACGACGGCAGCCGGTACCGGCACCGCAAGCGATACCGCGGAAGGCGCGAGGATCGGTGCCGGGTCCGGCATCGCGGCTTGATCCGGTGCGGACGCCGCACCTGCCGCTGATTCGACGGCCACGGTTGCCGCGGCCGATGAAGCGTCGGCCGCCGCGCGCGCCGCTGGCCGGCGCGCGGGATCGAACACGAACGACAGCCCGACGCTGCCGAGAATCGCGACGGTCGCGACCACGGTCGCCGTCGTCACGGGCTCGCCGAGCATCAGCGCGCCGAGCGCGACCGCGACGATCGGGTTCACGTACATGCAGCTGCTCGCGATGATCGGGCTCGTATGGCGAATCAGGTAGCCGTACGCGACGTACGCGGCCATCGTGCAGAACACCATCAGGTAGACGAACGCGAACACCGGACCGACCGCGACCTGCTCGATGCGCTCGCCCATCAGCCACGCGGCGATCGTGGACATCAACCCGCCCAGGCCGATCTGCAGCGATGTCGACAGAAACAGGTCCGACGGCAGCTTGAGCCGTGTCGCGAGATGCGCGCCGCCCGCCCAGAACAACGCGCCGGCGAGCACGCAGATCGTGCCGAGCGCCGAGTTCGCGGCGGCTGCGCCGCCCGAATTCAGCACGACGATGCCGACCATCCCGAGCGCGACGGCCGCCCACTCGCCCTTCGTCACCGGACGCCCGGCGACCGCCGCGATCACGGTCGCGAAGAGCGGCACGGTCGCGACCATCACCGCGGCCGAGCCGCTGCTGACCGTGCGCATCCCGAGCGCGATGGTGCCGGACGACAGCGCGACCAGCATCGTGCCGACGATCGCCGAGTTGCGGATTTCCAGCAGCGTCGGCCATTCGGGCTTGCGACGCAGCGCGAAGATGAACAGACCGATCCCGCCGAGCAGGTTGCGCAACCCCGACAGCAGCAGCGGCGGGAACGACTGCAGCGCGAAATGCAGGCCGCTGTAGGTCGAGCCCCAGACGAAATAGATGAATACCAGGGCCAGAGCGACACGGCCGCCGCGGCTTTGCGGCAGGCGGATCCGGATCGGCAGGCGAGCGAGGAAATCGAGGAGGCGATCGAGCGGTGTCATCGTTCAGCCCGCCCGCACGACGTGTCGCGTGCTCCGCTGAAAGACGCCGGCAATACCGGCAAGCGGCCCCGACGGGACCAGGAAGGCGGAGACGAACGTGCGGAACGACATGGCAGTGCGAACGGCGACGAATAAGGACCGGCAGGCGGCGGCAGAGGGTCGAAAACACGCGCGCAGACGGCTTCGGCCGCGCACGCTCGGCATTATGGCATCAAGGATTCGAAAGCATCATCGGACCCGTCTGAAAGGATATCGACTGACGTTTCGGCGCGACATTTTTCGGCATCCGGACGAACGGGAATCCGGGGCCGGATATGCGCTGCGCGGACGTCGCGCGGGCCGCACGGCGCTATCGTGCGTTGACGATCGGGAAGAAACGATGACCCACGGATGCGATACGCATGTCCGTGACGCCAGCGAGGGCCAGCCGGCCGAAGCCGCGAAGCAGCTGGGCGTCACTCAGCCGCGCGGGTCCGATCTGCTGCGCGGCAAGATCAAACGGTTCGAGTTCGACGCGCTCGTGAACATGGCGGCGGCGGTCGGCCTGCGCGTCGATCTGCAGGTACGCGAATCCGCGTGACGCACCCGTTAAGCACGGCGGTGCGGGGCCGCGCCCCGCCGCTCACGATCCGCCGAACCAGTTGTACCCCTGATCGACCCAGTAGCCGCCCGGGTAGGTATCGGTCACGAAGATTTCCATGATGTGCTTCGGATTCTTGTAGCCGAGCTTGGTCGGCATCCGCAGCTTCATCGGAAAGCCGAATTCGGGCGGCAGGCGACGGCCGTCGTAGTCGAATGCGAGCAGCGTCTGCGGATGCAGCGCGGTCGGCATGTCGATGCTTTCGTAGTAATCGTCCGCGCATTTGAAGCCGACGTATTTCGCGTGCGTATCGGCGCCGACGCGTGCCAGAAACGCGCCGAACGGCGTGCCGCCCCAGCGGCCGATCGCGCTCCACCCTTCCACGCAGATGTGCCGCGTGATCTGCTCCGCGTGCGGCAGCGCATACAGCTCGTCGAGCGTCCACACGCGCTTGCCCGTCACCCGGCCCGACAGCACGAGCTGGTACGTCGATGCGTCGACGTGCGGCACGTCGTCGATGCCGTAATACGCATTGAACGGGAACGGCCGCGTGATGTCGGCCTCGGTATAGGTCGGCGCGAGCCGCTCGCCGCTGAACAGCCAGGCCTGCACGCGATCGTTCATGCGCGACACCTTCTCGAGGAACGCGTTGACCGATGCGTCGTCCTGCAGCGTGCAGCCGGTCAGCATCGTCAGGCCGCCGAGCGTCAGCACGCGCCGGTTGAAGAGGCGCCGCGACGGCATCTCGAGTTCGCGGCGCACATCGAGCTCGAGCGACTTGCGGTCGAGCGTCCAGCTCGGCTGACCGCGGTTGTTTCCGGATTCCGACATGATGGGTTCCTTCGCCCGCGGCGTGCGGGTCAGCGACCGCGCAGCATCGCGAGCAGCGAGCGCGGCACCAGCAGCGCCATCGCGACGTGTACGACGAAAAATGCAACGAGCAGCGACATCGTCCAGAAGTGCACGACGCGCGCGTTGTCGTAACCGCCGAACAACTCGCGCAGCAGCGGAAACTGCACGGACTTCCAGATCGTGAGCCCCGACAGCACCAGCACGATCAGATCGACGATCGCGGTCAGGTATGCGGCACGCTGCACCGCGTTGTAGACGCTCAGGTCGTCGTGCGACAACCGGCCGCCCAGCGCCGCGCGCACGTCGCGCCATATCGACGCCGGCGTGACCGGCAGCATCTTGCGCGCGAGGCGGCCCGTCGCGATCGACATCGCGAGGTAGAACAGCCCGTTGCCGACCAGCAGCCACATCGCCGCGAAATGCCATTGGAGCGCGCCGCCCAGCCAGCCGCCGAGCGTGATGCCGTGCGCGAACGTGAACGGCGGATAGATCGGCGACGCATCGTAGATGCGCCAGCCGGACAGTGCCATCAGGATCGCCGCGAGCGCGTTGAGCCAGTGGCTCACGCGCACCCACAGCGGATGAATCTTGCGGGCGGGCGGCGTGGCTGCCGTGCGCCCGGCAGCGGGAACGGTTTGCATGATGAAGACTCCCGAAACGTTGCGGCGGTGCGCGATGCGCGGGCGGCCTCGTGTACCGCATGCGCGGGCCGCGCCCCGCCCGCGTCGGTCAGTTCGACGGTGCCATCTTGTCGCCCGACATCGACTTGCCCATCGCGTCGTGCGACATCGCGTCCTTCTTCATCGCGTGCTTCTTCGTGGCGCCTTTCTTCATCGCCCCATCCTTCGCCATCGCGTCGTGGCCCATCGCATCCTTCGACATCGACGAGCCTTCCTTCGACATCGCGTCGTTCTGCGCATACGCACCCGTTGCGGCCATGGCGAAACCGGCGACACACGCTGCGATCAGTACTTTTTTCATGACATCTCTCCGAAACATGGGTTTGAGGAGACGAATAGACGGAGGACGTCGCGGGATATGACAGCCGTTTCGAAAATATTTTTTTGGGGCTGCCAGAAGTGCCGCAATGCTGCGCCGCGCCGTCGTCGTCAGCCGGGCTGCAGGGCCGTGCGGCGGTGTCATGCATCGCGGCTTGCGCGGCTGGCGCGCCGCCCGCAATGCTGCAACTGCACCGCGGCAACCGATCTGCCACCGGTTGAAACCGCCGCGAAGCCAGTGTATCGTGTGCGCTGCTAACGCGGGGGTCCTGCAATGCGTTCGGTCAAACAACCGGCATTGCGGGTGAGAAATACCCTTTGAACCTGATCTGGATAATGCCAGCGCAGGGAAGCGTACGGATTTCGCCGCCATCCTTCTGACGAAATCCGCCGCCTCACCAAGCCTCGTCTCCTGCTTAGCTCGAGCCCCACATTCGTCAAGGGCTCCGGGCAAGCGCCGTGGCGCCTGTCCGGCGCTCACACAGGAGATTGCATGAACGCCAATCCGAAGTTTCTGTCCGCGGACGCCCATGTCGACGCCGCTGCCGTCGCCCCGCTGCCCAATTCGCGAAAGGTTTATGTAACCGGCTCGCAGCCCGACATCCGCGTGCCGATGCGTGAAATCACGCAGGCCGACACCCCGACCGGCTTCGGCGGCGAAAAGAACCCGCCGATCTACGTGTACGACACGTCGGGCCCCTACACCGATCCGGACGCGAAGATCGACATCCGCGCCGGCCTGCCGGCACTGCGCCAGCGCTGGATCGAAGCGCGCGGCGACACCGAGGTGCTCGACGGCCTGTCGAGCCGGTACGGCCTCGAGCGCGCGGCCGACCCGGCCACCGCCGACCTGCGTTTCCCGGGCCTGCACCGCAACCCGCGCCGCGCGCAAGCCGGCAAGAACGTCACGCAGATGCACTACGCGCGCCAGGGCATCATCACGCCGGAAATGGAATACATCGCGATCCGCGAGAACCAGCGCCGCGCCGAGTACATCGAGAGCCTGAAGTCGAGCGGCCCGAACGGTGCGAAGCTCGCCGCGATGATGGGCCGCCAGCACCCGGGCCAGGCGTTCGGCGCCGCGGCCTTCGGCGCGAACGCGCTGGCCGAGATCACCCCCGAGTTCGTGCGCGACGAAGTCGCGCGCGGCCGCGCGATCATCCCCGCGAACATCAACCACCCGGAATCCGAGCCGATGATCATCGGCCGCAACTTCCTCGTGAAGATCAACGCGAACATCGGCAACTCGGCCGTCACGTCGTCGATCGGCGAGGAAGTCGACAAGATGACGTGGGCGATCCGCTGGGGCGGCGACACGGTGATGGACCTGTCGACCGGCAAGCACATCCACGAAACGCGCGAGTGGATCATCCGCAACAGCCCGGTGCCGATCGGCACGGTGCCGATCTACCAGGCGCTCGAAAAGGTCAACGGCAAGGCGGAGGACCTGACCTGGGAAATCTTCCGCGACACGCTGATCGAGCAGGCCGAGCAAGGCGTCGACTACTTCACGATCCACGCGGGCGTACGCCTGCAGTACGTGCCGCTCACCGCGAACCGGATGACGGGCATCGTGTCGCGCGGCGGCTCGATCATGGCGAAGTGGTGCCTCGCGCATCACAAGGAAAGCTTCCTGTACGAACACTTCGAAGAGATCTGCGAGATCATGAAGGCGTACGACGTGAGCTTCTCCCTCGGCGACGGCCTGCGTCCCGGCTCGATCTACGACGCGAACGACGAAGCGCAGCTCGGCGAACTGAAGACGCTCGGCGAGCTCACGCAGATCGCGTGGAAGCACGACGTGCAGGTGATGATCGAAGGCCCCGGCCACGTGCCGATGCAGCTGATCAAGGAGAACATGGATCTCCAGCTCGACTGGTGCAAGGAAGCGCCGTTCTATACGCTCGGGCCGCTGACCACCGACATCGCACCGGGCTACGACCACATCACGTCGGGCATCGGCGCCGCGATGATCGGCTGGTTCGGCACCGCGATGCTGTGCTACGTGACGCCGAAGGAGCACCTCGGGCTGCCGAACAAGGACGACGTGAAGGAAGGGATCATCACGTACAAGCTCGCCGCGCACGCGGCCGACCTGGCCAAGGGTCACCCCGGCGCGCAGGTGCGCGACAACGCGCTGTCGAAGGCGCGTTTCGAGTTCCGCTGGGAAGACCAGTTCAACATCGGCCTCGACCCGGACAAGGCGCGCGAATTCCACGACGAGACGCTGCCGAAGGATTCGGCGAAGGTCGCGCACTTCTGCTCGATGTGCGGCCCGCACTTCTGCTCGATGAAGATCACGCAGGACGTGCGCGAGTTCGCGGCGCAGCAGGGCGTGTCGGAAACCGAGGCGCTGAAGAAGGGGATGGAAGTCAAGGCGGTCGAGTTCGTGAAGACCGGCGCCGAGATCTATCACCGTCAGTAAGTCGGCAAGCGAACGCGGCGGTCCGCACGGACCGCTTCGCTTCGTGAAGCACGGCAGAAAGCCCGCTTTCGAGCGGGCTTTTTTGCGCGCACGCATCCCGTGTACCCGCCTGCGCACGGGAAACAATTGATTACGAAACCGCTCGAGCCTTAACAAGTCCTTACAACCGCCGCGCGGAACGACGCGTAGATTGATTGCATGCGCGGCCGTCAGGCGGTCGCGCGACCTCCGTTCACTACCACAAGGACAACGATCATGAACCATTCGATTCGGCGTTTTGGGGTATGCGCGCTGCTCGTCGCGACGGTGGCCAGCCTCTCGGCCTGTGATTCGATGACACGACGCCAGCGCGATACCGCGATTGGTGCGGGTGTCGGCGGCGTCGCCGGCGCGGCGATCGGCGGCAACGCGCTGTCGACGCTGGGCGGCGCGGCAGCCGGCGGCATCATCGGCAACCAGGTCGGCAAATAAGCCGGCCGGCTTATCCGGCTGCCGCGCGACACGCGGCAAGCTCCGGCCTGACGGCGTTTCCGCACGGCGGAAACGCCGTTTTTCACATGCGGCGCCGCAACACGCCGCAGCGGCCCGGAAATGATCCGTTACCGTTTAGCGCATCTTGTCATCCCCGGGCGGCCTAAGCTTTAAGCATCTGCCGATTGCCGGCTCCGCCGGAGAGACATCATGAACAGGACCCTCGTCGCCGCGGCGCTCGCGTGCACGACGCTCGCCGGCTGTTACTACCCTTACGGCTACTATCCGTCCGGCTATTACACGGCGGCGCCGGTGCAGCCCGCGCCCGTCTATGTCGATCCGGGCCCCGCGTACTACTATCCGGCCCCCGCCTATGCCCCGGCCTGGGGTGGCTACTGGGGCCCCGCGGTGTCGCTCAATTTCGGCTTCGGTGGACGCGGCGGCTGGCGCCATCATTGAACGGCCGCCCAGGCCGGCCGTCCGGCCGGTTCGCGTCGGGGGCGAGCGCATTTCCCGGTTCTTGCCGTTTCATCCGATCGTGAAACGACGGCACGGGAGCGCGGTGTAAGATTCTCCGCATCCCGTCCCCTCGCCCGCCACGCTCGATGTCACCCAAGAACGCCTTTCTGCTGACCGTCCTCGCTGCCCTGTGGGGCGCGTCGTTCCTGTTCATCCGGATCGGCGTCGCCGACTTCGGTGTCGCGCCGCTGATGGCGCTGCGCGTGGGAATCGGCGCGCTGTTTCTCGCAGGCTTCGCGCTGACGCGCTTCAAGCCCGCCGAGCTCGGCGCGCAGCTACGCCGTCGCGCGTGGCCGTTGTTCGTCGTTGGCGCGCTGAACTCGGGCATCCCGTTCTGCCTGTTCGCGTTCGCCGAACTGACGCTGTCGGCCGGCGTGACGTCGGTGATCAACGCGACGACGCCGCTGTGGGGCGCGCTCGTCGCCTATGTTTGGCTGAAGGACAAGCTGTCGCTGCCGCGCGCGCTCGGCCTCGTGATCGGCTTTGCCGGCGTCCTCACGCTCGTGTGGGATCAGATCGCGAACGCGCACGGCAGCACCGGCGCCAACGCGACCGCGCTCGCCGCCGCCGCCGCGCTCGGCGCGACGCTGCTGTACGGCATCGCGGCCAACTACACGAAACGCACGCTCAGCGGCGTCGATCCGCTCGTCAACGCGACCGGCAGCATGATCGGCTCGACCGTGCTGCTGCTGCCGTTCGCGATCGCGACCTGGCCCGCGGCAGCCGTCGGCGCGCATGCATGGGGCGCCGTGCTCGCGCTCGGCATCGCCTGCACGGGGATCGCGTATTTCATCTTCTTCTACCTGATCGCGCATGTCGGCCCGGCCCGCGCGATTACGGTGACGTTCGTGATCCCGGTGTTCGGCCTGCTATGGGGCGCGCTGTTCCTCGGCGAACACGTATCGGTCGTGATGATCGAAGGCTGCGCGATCGTGCTCGTCGGCACCGCGCTTGCCACCGGCGTGATCAAGCGGATTCCCGGGCTCCGCCCACGCGGCGGCGAAGCGGCCTGAGCGGCGGGCAGGGCCGGCACCCCGCCGGTGCGGGCTCCCCGCGACGCGCCGGCCGCCGATCCTCGAGCGCCGCGCGTCGGCCGGTGCGCGACGGCGCATGTCGAGTTTCGCCTGATGCCGATGCAGCCGCCCGGCTTTGCCGCTCTCCCGCTCTCCCGGATTCTTCGCACGCGATGCACGCGGCACACGCGACGCTGTCGCCGCATACGCGACCGGTGGCCCTTGCGTGTCGCGCTCCCGGGCGGAATGCCCCGTCCAGCCGTCGGTGTAGCGTTTGCGTCTGGAGTTACCCTGATACGCGCGCCGCGCCATTCCCGTTACACTCGGATCACTCATCCGCAGAAGGCGGTTACGATGCACCACGTTCTCTCGCGTCCACCTGTGCGTGCGACGGTTTCTGCGTGGCGCGCACGATACCGCCCCCCGATCGCCCCAGGGCATCGTTGACATGAAGCCCTCCCGCGACCTCTCGCTCGATTCCCTGCTCGAACGCCTCACGCCGACGCCCAGCGGCTGGATCGCCACGTATCGCGAGACGACGCTGCGCAGTGTGTTTCAACCCGTGCTGTCGATCACGCACAAGCGCGTGGTCGGCTATGAAGCGCTACTGCGCGTCGTGGACGAGAACGGCACGCTGGTTTCGCCGGTCGCGCTGTTCGACAGGACGCGTGCCGCTGCCGACGCGTTGCTGCTCGACCGGCTCGCTCGCTGCCTGCATACGGCGAACTTCGTTGCGCAAGGCATCGGCGACGGCTGGCTGTTCCTGAACGTGACGCCGCGCGTGCTCGATTCGGGCCTCGTGCAGCGCGAATTCGTCGAGGCGCTGTGCCGTCATTTCGCGCTGCCGCCGAACCGCATCGTGCTGGAAGTCGTCGAGCAGCCGGCGCGCGATGAAGCCGCGCTCGCCCGCACGATCGACATGATCCAGCATCGGGACTTCCTGATCGCGATCGACGATTTCGGCACCGGGTTCTCGAATTTCGACCGCGTGTGGCGCGCACGGCCCGATATCGTCAAGCTCGATCGATCGCTCGTCGAACGCGCGAACGCGTCGGCCGACGATCGCCGCATCATGCATCACCTGGTATCGATGCTCCATCAGGCCGGCGCGATGGTGCTCGCCGAGGGTGTCGAAAGCGACGATGCGCTGCAGACGCTGATGGAGGCCGATATCGATTTCGTCCAGGGCTTCCAGTTCGGCCAGCCCGATGCGTCGATCGCGCACGCGAGCGCCGCGGCGCCCGCGATGCTCGACGCCGCGTGGCAACGCTTTATCGCCCGTCGGCATACGCCAGCGATCGCCGAGCAGCCAGGCTTCGACGCGATCGAGCGGCTCGTGCTCGCCGGCGCGGCCGCATTTTCCGCGAGCGGCAGCCTGCAGGACGCCGCGCAGCGCGTATTCGTGGTGCCGGCCGCGCGCCGGGTGTTCGTCACGGACGAGATCGGCGAACAGTTCCTGCCGTCGATCGGCGCGCGTCCCGAGGACGGCCAGACGAGCGGCACGCGGCTCTCGCCGCTGTTCCCGGAGACGCACAGCAACTGGTCGCGGCGACCGTACTTCCAGCGCGCGATCGCGGCACCAGGGCGCGTCGCGTTAATGGGTCCGCACTTCTCGCTGACCGAAGGCCGCGATTGCTACACCGCAGCCGTCGCGATTCGCGCGCAAAACCGTCTCGTCGTGTTCTGCGTCGACTTCGTGCTCGACAGTGCGGGCACCGTGATGCGGTAGCGCATATTGCCGCACGACGCCGCCCGCCATGCCGGCCGGTCGGCCTTTTCTTTCGTCAGTCGATCACCTTCCCTCTTCCGGACTTCACCACGCTGCGGCGCGACTTGTGTTCGAGCCGCCGCTCCTTCGATGCGCGTGTCGGCCGTGTCGCGACCCGCGCACGCGGCGTGTACGCGACGCTGCCGATCAACGCATCGAGCCGCGCGAGTGCCGCCTCGCGGTTTTTCTCCTGGGTGCGGTATTCCTGTGACTTGATCACGACGATGCCGTCGCGCGTGATGCGCTGGTCGGACAGCGCGAGAAGCCGTTCCTTGATGACGGGCGGCAGCGACGACGCGCGGATGTCGAAACGCAGGTGAATCGCGCTCGACACCTTGTTGACGTTCTGGCCGCCGGCACCCTGCGCGCGCACGGCAGTCCATTCGACTTCGGCCGGATCGAGCGTATAGCGGATCATCATCGCGACGTCTCCTTGCGGCGCCGCGCGAGCGCCTCGTCGACGCGGGCCGCAAGGCCCGAATCGCGTTGCGTACGTGTCGCGACTGCCTGCGCCAGCACGCGCCGCGGGCCGATCACCTGCACGCGCGTGCGCGCACGCGTGACGGCGGTGTAGACGAGTTCGCGCGTGAGCACACGGCTGAACGACGCCGGCAGCACGAGCGCGGCCTCGTCGAATTCGGAGCCCTGCGACTTGTGGACGGTCAGCGCGAACGCCGTCTCATGCGGCGGCAGCGCCGCGGGCGACACGGCGCGCGCAGTGCCGTCCGCGCGGCGGAACCATACGCGCAGCACGCCGTGCGCGTCCGGCAACGCGATACCAATGTCGCCGTTGAACAGTCCGAGCGCATAGTCATTGCGCGTCACCATGATCGGCCGCCCGGTGAACCAGTGTGCGCCGACCGCGAGCGGCACGTGCACGGCATGCCGCACGTGCGTGGCCACCATTGCATTGACGTGCTCGGCGCCGCGTGAGCCGGTGCGCGTCGCGCACAGGATCCGGAAACGGTTGAGCGCATCGAACAACGGCAACGGATCGGGCTGCGGCCCGGACAACGCAGTGCGCAACGCATCGATGTACGCACCGAACCGGCGCGCGAGCCGCTCGACCGTCGACGCCGCAAGCGTCTCGCCCGCGTCGTCGTGAAACGACGCGGCAGCCGCATCGTCAGCCGGCAACGCGTCGAGCGCGCCCTGCACGTCGCCGCGGCGGATCGCGAGCGACAGGCGGCCGATTGGCGAATCGAGACCGAAGCGGTAATTGCGTTCGAGCCACACGACGCAGTCTGCGAGCGGTGCGGGTGACGGGGCGGCGATGTCATCGGCTCGCGTTGCAGTGGTCGACACCCGTGTTGCCGCCCCTCGCGCATGGGCCGGATCGAGCGGCGCGAGTTCGACCGCGTCGAGCCACGCGAGCTCGTCGGCCTCGATCCACGCAGGATCGGTGGCTACGGAGGCGCCTTCGAGGCCGGCGGGTGCAGGTGACGACGAAACCGCCGGGGAAACCACTTCGTCCTGCGGGTCGTCGTCGAACAACGACGCCTGGCGCGTATCCACGTTGCGCCGCGCCGGTGGCTTGCGCGCCGCGCTCGCCGACAATGGCGCGGACGCCGGGGGTTGGGCCGCAACAGCAACCCCCCCCGCCGCCTCGCCGTCCGGCACCGGCAAGGCCGCGACGAAAGCCGCTTCGTCGATCCCGAGCGCATCCGCGATGCGCGTGCGCGCAGCGGCGGTGAACGTCGGCCGTGCGCTGAGTTCGGCGAACACGGCGCCGGCCTCGACCGCGGCAAGCTGATCCTTGTCGCCGAGCAGCACGAGCCGGGCGCCCGGCGCGAGCGCATCGAGCAGATGCGCGGCGAGCGCGACGTCGATCATCGACGCCTCGTCGACCACGATCAGGTCGTACGGCAACGGATTGTCGCGATGATGGCGGAAGCCCGCCGCCCCGCCGCCGCCGAGCAGGCGATGCAGCGTGTACGACGTGTCGGGCAGGCGCGCGGCAAGTTCCGGCGGCAGGTCGCCCGCCCGCGCGTGCAGCGCTTCCTGCATCCGCTGCGCAGCCTTGCCGGTGGGTGCCGCCAGCGCGATGCGCAATCCCGGCTGCGCGTCGAGCAGACAAGCCAGCACGCCGACGACGGTCGTCGTCTTGCCGGTGCCGGGGCCGCCGCTGACGATCGTCACGCGTCCTGTCAGCGCAACGATCGCCGCGACGCGCTGCCAGTCCACTTCGCCCGTCGCGGGCCCGAAGTAACGCACGAGACTGTCGCGCAACCGGTCGGGCGACAGCACGTCGCCCGGTGCGGCGACGCCGGCCTGCGCGACGAGCGCATCGGCGAGCCGACGTTCGTAGTCGAAATAACGCGACAGATACAGATGGTCGTGCCGGTCGACGATCAGCGGCCGCTCGTCGCCGCGCGCGAGCGTGCCGAAGGCCACCACGCCGCTCGCGGCAAGCGCCGCGCGCACGTCGTCGAGCGGTTCCTCGTAGCGCTGCGCGAGCGCGCCGAGCGACACGCATACGTGGCCGCCCGCGGTCGCCCGGCTCGTCGCAAACGCGGCACGCGCCGCCCAGCGCGCAGCCGCGGCCGGTGCACCCGCGCGGCGCGACAGGTCGCCGATGCGCCGCGCGAATCCTTCCGCGAGCGCGATACCGAAATCAGCCGGCTCGGGCAGGCGCGCGACGAGGCCGCCGGTGAATTCGAGCGTATCGTCGGACACGTTCATGCGCGGCCCCCTTCCATCATCCGGTCGAGCGCGTCGACGAGTTCGCGCGCGGGCCGCCGCGCATGCACGCCGGCCGGTTCGCCGGCACTGCGCCAGTCCGGCCGCACGCCACGCACGAACAGGTACAGATAGCCCGCGATATGCGTGTCGTAGTCATAGTCGGGCAGCCGCCCGCGCAAATAGCGATGCAGCGCAACCGTATAGAGCAGCGCCTGCAGGTGATAGGCGTGATTGGCCATCGCGACGTCGAGCGCACGCGGGCCGTAAGCGTCCGGCGTATTGCCGAGATGGTTCGACTTCCAGTCGACGATCCAGAAGCGGCCGTCGTGTTCGACGATCATGTCGATGAAACCCTTGATGAAACCGGCGAGCACGCCCGCGTCCAGCGCAACGTCCGGATAGCCGTGCGCGACCAGCAGCCGACGCAGCGCGCCCAGCTCGAGCGATGGCGCCGGGAACAGGAAACCCATTTCGTCGAGCCGCTTGGCGGGATCGAGATCCGCGAGCCGCATGCCCGGCACGAGCTCCGTGCGCACGACATCGTCGACGAGCCGCGCCATCATCGCGGGCAGGCGCGTCGCGAGTTCGGGCTCGGCCTCGACTGGCCGGTCATGCAGCGCGCCGAGCGCCGCCTGGTGCCACGAATCGGGCTCGGTGAATCGGCTGAGTTCGAACAGGCGGTGCAGACACTCGCCCGCTGCCGCGCCGCGCGGAAACATGAGGATATCGTCGTCCGGCGGCTCGACCTCGACCTCGACCGCGACGGTGTCGGCCACGGCAAGCGCGCCGTCCGGCGCGACGGCGGCAAGCGCATCGTGATCGGGCCGCAGATCGTCGTCCGGCACGACCGCGACGCCCGCCTCCTCGCGCGCCATCGACGCGGTCAGCGAACTGAAGCTCGCCATCCGCCACGCGTCGCGCAGCACGCGCGTCGCATGGCGTGCGGCGAGCGTCTGCGATGCATCGTGGCCGGCAGCCAGCCGCTCACGGCGCGCCGGCACCGGCAACGGTGCAACGCTCACGGGCCCGCCCGCGAGCGCTTGCCACGCGGCGTCGAGCGCCGCTTCGTCGGGCGGCTCGTCGAGCCACGCGTCGAACGACTGGCCGGCCCCGGCCACGAGCCAGTTCAGCACGCTGCGCCGCGCCTCGCGGGTCGAGCGCGACGACAGATAAGGCCCGGCGACGAGATAGCACCGATAGACCGCGCGCGTGAGCGCCACGTAGACGAGCCGCGCGCGTTCCGCCGCCTGTTCGCGCAACGCCTGGCGCGCGGCATGCTCGGCTGCTTCGTCGTCGCACCCGTAATGCAGCACGGCGTCGCCCGCATCGTCGTGATACTCGCGCGCGTCGGGTAGCGCCGACGCGGGCGGCTCGCGCAGCCCCCCGTCGTTCAGGAACGGACAGAACACGACCGCATATTCGAGGCCCTTCGACTTATGCACGGTCACGATCTGCACGAGGTTGCGATCGGATTCGAGACGCAGTTGCGCTTCCTCGCCGCCGCCGTCGAGCCGTTGCGCGGCGAGCCAGCGCAGCGTCGGCGCGATGCCCGGCTGCGCGGACGCACGCGCCTGCGTCAATTCGGCCAGGTGGTTGATGTCGGTCACGCGGCGTTCGCCGTCGGCGCCGGCCATCAGCCGCTCGGCGACCCGCAGCTCGCGCGTGAACGTGCGCCACATCACCGCGAAGCCGCGTTCGCGCCACAACAGCCGATAGCGCGAGAAGCGCTCGACCCAGCTCATCGCGTCCGCACCGTCGGCCGCTGCGCGCGACACATCGCCGTCGCCCTGCTCCATCCGCCACAGCGCCCCCGCATCGAGGCCGAACCAGTCGGCGGCCAGCGCCGCACGCAAGCGCCGCAGGTCGCCCGGCGCATCGATCGCTGCAAGCACGCGCTCGAGCTGCTCCGCATCGCCGGTCGAAAACACGGACGCCTGCGCGAGTTCGACGCTGCCGATGCCCCACGTGGCGAGCACGCGTTTCACGAGGCTGCCCTGCCGGTGCGTCTGCACCAGCACCGCGACGTCGCCCGGCGACAGCGGCGTATCGCCGAGCCGCACATGTCCTTCGCGCGCGCCGCGCATCAGCCGTGCGATCTCGGCCGCGCACGCCTGGGCGGCCTGTGCCTGCGCGTCGCGCTTGAGCAGCGTGCCGTCGCCGCCCGGCAGCGCCCAGATCCGGAAATCGCCGGATGGGCCAGGATCGGTTCCGTCGACGAACGGTGCGCGCACGCGCGTGCCGGCGCGCACCGCGTAATAGTCGAGCCCGTCGAGCACGAACGCACGCGGGTTCGACATGAAGAAGCGGTTGCACGCATCGACGATCGCCGGTGTCGAGCGCTGGTTGACCGCGAGCGTGTAGCACGCGCTCGCGCCTGCCCGCGCGGCGAGATACGTATGCAGATCCGCCGCGCGGAAGCTGTAAATGGCCTGCTTCGGATCGCCGACGAGAAAGAGCGGCCCGCCCGGTGCGAAGATCCTGTTGAAGATCGCGAACTGCAGCGGGTCCGTATCCTGGAATTCGTCGATCAGCGCGGCCGGATAGCGCGCGCGCAGCGTCTCGGCGAGCCACGGATGCGCGTGCAACGCGTGATACAGGTTCGCCAGCAGATCGTCGAACGACACGACGCGGCGCGTACGCTTGCGTTCGGCCAGCTCGCCCGGCGCTGTGTCGAGCCAGTCGGCGACCAGCGCGAGCCAGCGCGCGCGTTGCGCGGCCTCGGCGGCGGCCACCGCCGCTTCGAGCGCGTCGGCCACGTCGAAGAACGGGTGTTCGGGGGTCGCGCCGCCCTTTTTCGTCGCCTTCGCGAGCGCGGTGCGGGTGAGCTTGAGCGCCGCCTTCGGTATCGCGGCAGCCGCGTTGCCTTGCGCGAAATGCGCGGACCACGCGCCGAGCGCATCGGCAACCGCGTCGGGCTTGTGCGAACGCTGATTGAGCACGGGCTGCGCGGTGCGCAGCAATGCGTCGATCGCATCCCGCTCGTCGGCCCACATCCGCGCGGCCTCCGCGAAGCATTCGACGGCAGCGGCCTCCGCCGATGCGTCCGGTTCGACGACGCCGTCCCAGCGCAGCGCGGCGAGCGGCTTCTTCAGCCGCCGCGCGAGCTGGGCGTCGAGCGCGGCCGGGCCCGCGCCCGAATCGACGAGCCACGTCGCGAAGCCGGGCCAGCGCGCGGCCATCGGCTCGACGCGCGTGCGCCAGAAGTCCGCCGCGAGCTCGAAGCGCAGCGCCGCATCGTCGGCCTGCATCTCGAACGCGAACGGCATCGCGGCCGCGAACGGTGCCTCCTGCAGCGCACGCTGGCAGAACGCGTGGATCGTGTGGATCGCCGCCTGGTCGAATGAGCGTAGCGCTCGCCGGATCCGCTTCGCGGCGGTCTCGGGGTCGAGCGCGCCGGCTTCGCCGAGCGTCGTCTCGAGCAGGCGCGCGACGAACGGATCGCCGCCGTCGTCATCGGTATCGAGCGCATGCGCGAGTTGCGCCAGCCGCCCGCGGATCCGCTCGTGCAGTTCGGCCGTCGCCGCCTTCGTGAAGGTCACGACGAGGATTTCGTCCGCGCCGAGATCCTTCTCCAGCAGCAGGCGCACGTAAAGCGCGCAAATGTTCCACGTCTTGCCGGTACCGGCCGACGCCTCGATCTGGTTGACGCCGTCGAGCGGACACGCGAACACGTCGAGTTCGAGCGCCGCCTGCGGCTGGGATGCGGCGCTCATGCGACCTCCTTCAGATGTTCCAGCATCGGCTCGAACACGAGCCGGGCGAGCGTGCCGAACGGCTCGTCGAGCGACGGATGTGCGCCGCGCCACGCGATCGCGATCGCCGGATCGTCGGCTTCGCTCACCACGCGCTCGTTGATCCAGACGCTCGCGGCCTTCGCCTCGCCGTCGGAAATGCGCGCCCACGCACTGCGCGGGAAGAACCGCAGCGGCATGCGCCGCCCCGCGCGAAACAGCGCGGCGAGCGGCGCGAGGCGCTCGAGCGGTGCCGCGACCGGCGTGAGTTCGAACGCGCCGCCGCTGCCGAACCACAGCGTGCGGCGCGGGCCGTCGGGCTCCACCGCGCAGTAGACGAGGTGCGCGAGCCACGCGGACAGGTAGTCGCGCGCGCTCGGCCGTGCATAGCGATAGATGATCTGGCCCGCCGGCGTCAGCCGGTTCAGCGTGCCGTGCAACTCGAGCGGCGCGCTCACCGCATCGCCCGACAGCATCGCGTCATCGGCACCGAACAGCGCCTGTTCGGTGTCGGGCCATGCAGGCGCGATCGCGAGCGTGAATGGCCGCCGTTCCATGCCGTCGGCCAGCGCACGCCGCACGTTCGACGCAAGCTGCGTCATCGAGCCGAGCGCCTGGTCGCGCCAGACGGCGCCTGTCGCGCCGCCCGGCAGCTCCGGGCTGGCGTCCGCGATGCGCAGCGCGTGATCGTGCACGCCGCCTTCATCCGATTCGATCAAAAGCGGCAGCAGGCGCTCGGCGAGCGCGTCGCTGCCCGCGAAGTCGAGTGCGAACGGCTCCGTATCGAGCAGTTCGGCCTGCGCGTCGGCCAGCACGATGCCGAGCCGCGCGCGCAGCAGCGCGCGGGCCGGATGCCGCCAGAACCGCTCGAATTCGCTGAACGCGACGGGCTCGACCGGCTCGGCCGGCAGCGGTTGCGCGAAGAACGGCTGCTCGCGCGTGGCATCGCGTGCGGATTCGGCCGCCAGCAGTGCCGCGAGCGTCGCGCGCTCGGCGTCGTACGAAGCCAGTTCGCTGCCGGGCCGGAAATACTCGGCCGCGAACGGTTGCAGCGGA
This sequence comes from Burkholderia sp. Bp9004, assembly GCF_003858025.1. NCBI lineage: Bacteria > Pseudomonadati > Pseudomonadota > Betaproteobacteria > Burkholderiales > Burkholderiaceae > Burkholderia > Burkholderia sp. Bp9004. The sequence goes on from NZ_QTQD01000009.1 coordinate 43,481, forward strand.
TGTTCGACGACGAACGAGCGCCGCGCGGCATCGACGGCGTCCGGCGGGGCGTCCGCGCCGGCCGTGACGAGCGCGAGATGGTCGAGCAATTCGTCGACGAGCGCTGCGGGCGGCAACGGCGCGTTGTCGCGAATGCTGCGCCCCGTATAGGCAATCAGCAGCCGGTCGCGCGCGGCGAGCAGCAGGTCGAGGAACAGGTTGCGTTCGTCGTCGCGGCGCTGCCGGTCGCCGAGCTTCGGCAACACGGCCATCAGGTCGAACTCGTCCGCGCGAGCGAGGCTCGGCAGCACGCCGTCGTCCATGCCGAGCAGGCACACGACGCGGTATGGCAGCCCGCGCAGGCTCGTCAGCGACGAGAACGTGACGCCGCCCCACGGCACCCCGCCGCGCGCCGGATCGTCGAGCGCGGCTGCCAGCCCCGCGCGTACGACGGCCGCGGGCAAGGCTTCGTCGGGCGCGCCTTCCGTCATCGCGGCGAGCATCGCGTCGAGCGCGTCGCGCACACCCGACAGCGCATCGGCATATGCGGCACCGGAGTCGAAGAACCGCGCGAGCGTGTCGGCGAACAGTTCGCTCCAGGCGCGCGGCGTGTGCGCGTCGGCGAGCCGTCGCGAGAAGCCGTCGAGATCGTCGGTGAAGCGCGCGAGCCGGCCGAGCAGTTCGGCCTCGCTGCCGGTCGCCGCCTCGATAGGCAGCCACGCGCCGACCGGTGCCGCGCCTTCGGGCATCGCATAGCCGAGGAAGAGCCGCGCGAGCGCATCGGAAAACGTATGGCGCGGCGCAGGCACCGCCGCATCGTCGCTCACCGTCGGCGACAGGCCGCGCCGCGCGCCTGCGGCCGCGAGCCAGGTCTGAACCGTCTCGAGCGCGGTTGCGTCGATGCCGTAACGGGCCGCCACCGCGTCGACGCGCAGCCATTCGACCAACTCAGGCGCGCCGACCTGCCGCTCCGGCAACGCGAGCCATTCCAGCAGCACGCGCGCGACCGGGTTCGCCTGCGACGGCGGCAGGCCGGTGATCCGGTAAGGCACGCGCGCGCCGCCGGCGCCCGCCGTTCCGAACACGGCATCGATCAGTGGCCCGGCCGCCGCGAGATCGGCGACCGCCACGAGCACATCGGACGGCTGCAGTGTCGCGTCCGCATCGAACCACGCGAGCAGGCGGTCATGCAGCACCTCGAGCTGGCGCGCGAGGCTGTGGCACACGTGCACCTCGATCCCGCGCTCGGCCGGCGCTTCGCCGAGCTCGGCCTCCGGTTGCAGGTCGAGGATGGCGTTCTGCACGCGCGCGAGCCAGGTCGGCGCGGGATTCCCGACGAAACGCGACGCATCGCCCGACGCGGCGCTTTCAGTCAGTTCGTGCAGCATGTGCAGCTGCGCCTGCGTCTGCCGGCCCCACTCCGCGAGCAGCGGATGGCCGACTTCCTGATAGTCGAGCCGGCCGGCCGCATCGAGCGCTTCGGCATGCGCGGCGGTGACGATGTCGAACCAGAATTCGCGGCACGGATTGAGCGCATAGACGCGCACGTCGATCCAGCGCGACAGCTCGCGCAGCAACGCGACGTGCAGCGGCGGCATCGTCGGCAGCGCAAACACGCTGACCGATTCCGGCCAGTCGGCACGCGCGACGGTCTCGAGATCGAGGTTGCGCGCCTCCACGAGGAAGCGATGCGCGGGTGGCGTGCCGCTGTCGCTCAGCTCCGCGAGCAGCGCACGCCACAGCGCCGCCTGCCAGTGCTCGTCGTCCCGTGCGGCATCGCTGATTCCGCGCGGCGCGGCGTCGCCCGCGAGCACCGACTCGCCGGCCTGCCATGCGGCCAGCCATTCGGGCCGATAGGTCAGGTAATGATCGAGCACGGCCGCGACGCGCTGTGCGAGCTCGTAGCGCATCGCGTCGTCGGACGCCGACAGATACGCAGCCAGCCGCGGCGACGCGAGCCACGGCGCGCTGCCCGCGCCCTGTGCGAACAGCCGGTAGCAGCGCCACACGAGGCGATCGGGTGCGAACGGCGAGCGCGCGGGCACCGTCAGCACGCGGCCGATCTGCGCCCACAGCCACTGCGCGAGATACGTGAACTCGACGTTCGCGCACACGCCGTGGCGCGCGGCGATGTCGAGTTCCAGACGGCGGCGAAGCGCCGCGCTCGGTACGATGACCTGTTGCGGCGCCCACGGGCCGTTGCGGGCCGGGAACGCGGCCAGGTCGTCGAGCAGCGCGTCGGCCAGCGTTTCGTGACGGTTCGAATAGAAGAGATGGAGCATGAAGCGGGTGTCGGAGCCTCGCGCCGGCCAGGCCGTGCGAACGGGAGCACCAAGGATAGCAAAAGGGCCGTCGCGGCGAACCTCGTCCGAAAGGCCAGGTTTTGCGGACCGCGAAATACGATAGACTCGTCGCCAGTCATTACGACGCCCCGGGCGTCTTCGTCTGTCATTCAGCCCATCGATGCGCTATTCGGTCGAAATCAGAAAGTTTTTCTACAGCCAGTACTTTTTCGGCGGCCTGCGGATCGCGGTCGGCGTATCGCTGCCGGCCGTGCTGTGCCTGATCGTGTTTCACAACCGGGAGCTCGGCTTCACGATCTCGACCGGTGCGCTCGGCGCGTGCGTCGTCGACATGCCTGGCCCGCTGAAGTACAAGCACAACGAAATGCTCGCGTGCAGCGTGATCGGCTTCCTGGCCGCGCTCGCGACAGGCCTCGCCACGCCGAACATCTTCGCGCTGTGGCTGACGATCGTGCCGCTCACGTTCGTGCTGTCGCTGATCGTCGTCTACGGCAACCGCTGGCCGCAGATCAGCTTCGCGACGCTGTTCATGATGGTGATGACGCTCGAGGAGAATTTCACGCCGCTGCAAGCGTTCGTCAATGCCGGCTGGATTCTCGCCGGCGGCCTCTGGTACACGTACTGGGCGACGCTCGTGTCGCAATGGCAGGCGCGCCGGATCGAACAGCAGGCGCTCGCCGAAAGCCTGTTCGCATGCGCCGACTACCTGCTCGCCCGTGCGCAATTCTACGATCTCGATGCCGATCTCGACGAGTGCTATCGCAATCTCGTCGCGAAGCAGATCACCGCGGTCGAAACCCAGGAAACCGCGCGCGACATCGTGCTGCGCAACCTGCCGAAGCTGCGCCGCGGCAAGCTCGACCCCGGCCGCACGATGATGTACAACCTGTTCATCAACAGCGTCGACCTGCACGAGCTGTTCGTCGGCGCGCACACCGACTACCCGCTCGTGCGCAACACGTTCGGCGGCTCCGACCTGATCATTTTCTATCGCGACCTGATCCACAAGGCGGCCCGCGACCTCGAGGAAATCGGCCTCGCGGTGCTCGAGAATCGCGCGCCGCATTCGCGGATCAGCGTGAAGGCCGAACTGCGCGCGATCGAGTACGAGATCGAGCTGATGCGCAAGAAGAACTTCCCGGCCACCAACGCGGAAGCCTACGCAGCCGTGCTCGCGACCTTCCGCCGCATCTGGAGCGCGACGCGCCTGATCGACCGGATGCGCCGCAACCTGTCGGGCCATGCCGATCCGCAGCAGACCGAACTGAAGATCGACAAGGCGCTCACGCGCTTCCTGCAGCGGCGCCGGATGTCGCCGCTCCTGATCTTCTCGAACCTGAACATGCGCTCGCCGAGCTTTCGCCACGCGCTGCGCGTGACGATCGCGGTCGCGGTCGGCTTCTGGCTCGGCCGGCTGCTACCGCTCACGAATGCCTACTGGATCGTGATGACGACCATCATCATCCTGAAGCCCGGCTACTCGCTCACCAAGCAGCGCAACGCGCAGCGTATCGTTGGCACGCTGATCGGCTGCGCGGCGAGCATCGCGCTGATCTACACGGTCAAGGAACCGCACCTGCTGATCGCAATCATGTTCGGGTCGATGGTGATGAGCTACAGCCTGCTGCTGTTCAACTACGCGGCGAGCGTCGTGTTCACGTCTTCTTACGTGCTGCTGATGTTCCACCTGCTCGCGCCGGGCAGCATGCGGATCATCGGCGAGCGCGCGATCGACACGGTGGTCGGCTGCATGATCGCGATCGCGGCGAGCCGCCTGTTCCCGTACTGGGAATACCGGCTGATGGGCAAGCTCGTCACCGACATGCTGACCTCGACACGCAGGTATTTCGAAGCAGTGTGGCGCGCCGGGCGCGGCGTGTCGCCGCCGCCCGTGCCGGCCGCCGACGGCGCGGCGGTCGTGCCGGTCGTCGCGGCGGCAATCGAGACGCCGGCCGCCGCCCTCGACGACGACTACCGCTACCGCCTCGCGCGCAAGGACGTGCACATCGCGTTCGCGAATCTCGGCCAGGCGTTCCAGCGGATGATGATCGAGCCGAAGGCGCACCAGCGCTTCGTGCCGGAGCTGAACGACCTGCTCGTGCAGACCCACGTGCTCGGTGCGCAGATCACCGCCGCCGCGCCACTGATCCGGAGCGCGTGTGCGGCCGACGAGAACATCGTCCACGACGATGCGTTGCGCCGCGGCCTGTCCGCCGTGCTCGAGAACCTCGAGAAGGCAGAAGCCGGCGAACCGCCGCCGGCCGACCAGCTCGACGCGACGAAGCAGATCACCCGCGACCTCGACGCGATGGTCGTGTCCGCGGAAAAATCCGACGCGGTCGGCGCCGAGCTCACGCACGACCTGAAGGTGCTCGCGCACCAGTGCAAGCAGATGCTCGCGTCGTCGCTGCTGATCCGCAAGGACGCGAGCGTCATCCGCCTGCCCGCATGACGCCGTGACGTCGTTCCGCCACCAGCCGCCCGCACACACGAGCGGGCCGGCCGGCAGCGCTCCCCGCGCCCGCAACACCCTCCCGAAGCATGACCCGCACGCCCCTTACGGCCCACGCGCCCGCTGCGCAATGGCCCCACCTTCGATTGCGCCGGTTGCGCCAGTCAGGGAATACCCGATTCCGGTCGCATGGTCAGGCTTGTTATCATTCGGGCACGCCTAAGTTGTATATACAACTTGAACCAACCGGGCCGGCCCCGTTCGCCCGGTCTGTCGCATAACGATATCGGAGACTCAATGAAGAACTTGCAGCGCCATCTGAGCGCGCGGCACATCCGCTTTCTCGCGCTGGGCTCGGCGATCGGCACCGGCCTGTTCTACGGCTCGGCGTCCGCGATCCAGCTCGCGGGCCCGGCGGTGATCCTGGCCTACATCCTGGGCGGCGCGGCTGTCTACATGGTGATGCGCGCGCTCGGCGAGATGGCCGTGCGCGAGCCCGTCGCCGGCTCGTTCGGCCACTATGCGACCGAAAACCTCGGCCCATTCGCGGGCTTCGTCACCGGCTGGACCTACACGCTTGAAATGGTGATCGTCGCCATCGCCGACATCACCGCGTTCGGCATCTACATGGGCTTCTGGTTTCCGGATGTCCCTCAATGGATCTGGGTGCTCGGCGTCGTCGCGGTCATCTGCGGGCTGAACCTGTGCCATGTGAAGGTGTTCGGCGAGCTCGAATTCTGGCTGTCGCTCATCAAGGTCGGCGCGATCGTCGCGATGATCGGCGGCGGCGTTGCGATCCTGCTGACCGGCATGCATTTCGGCCATTCGGCCGACGTGCCGACGTTCGCGAACCTGTGGAACCACGGCGGCTTCTTCCCGAACGGGATCGGCGGGTTGATCGCGTCGCTGTCGGTCGTGATCTTCGCGTACGGCGGCATCGAGGTGATCGGGATGAGCGCCGGCGAGGCCAAGGATCCGGAGCGCGTGATTCCGCGCGCCATCAACGCGGTGCCCGCGCGCATCCTGTTGTTCTACGTGCTGACGATGGTCGTCCTGATGTCGATCAGCCCGTGGACCGGCGTCGGCAGCGATGGCAGCCCGTTCGTGCAGATCTTCTCGGCGCTCGGCGTGAAGTCGGCCGCGACCATTCTCAACCTCGTGGTGATCAGCGCGGCGATCTCGGCGATCAACAGCGACATCTTCGGCGCGGGCCGGATGATGTTCGGGATGGCGCGGCAGGGCCAGGCGCCGCGCGTGCTGATGGCGACGTCGCGGCACGGCGTGCCATGGGTCACGGTGCTCGTGATGGCCGGCGCGCTGCTGATCGGCGTGCTGCTCAACTACCTGATGCCGAAGGACGTGTTCCTGGTGGTGGCGGCGATCGCGACGTTCGCGACCGTATGGGTGTGGCTGATGATCCTGCTGTCGCAGGTCGCGATGCGCCGTCGCCTGTCGAGCGCGGAAGTCGCGGCGCTGAAGTTCAAGGTGCCGCTGTGGCCCGTCGCACCCGCGCTGACGATCGCGTTCATGGCTTTCGTGATCGTGATGCTCGGCTGGTTCGAAGATACGCGCGTCGCGCTCTACGTCGGCGCGGCATGGCTCGTGCTGCTCGCGGCCGTGTTCTACGCACGAATCCGCCCGAAATTTGCGCCTGCGTCACGTTGACGCACGGCTGACCCTTCCACGCGGCGCGCCGGCTTCGGCGCCCGCGCCCGTCCCGGCGCGATGCCTCGCGCCACGCACCGCGTCCACGCTTCCTGCCGTTTCCGCGCATCGCTGGCGGCCCGACCGGGCCACCCAGCGATCATGCGCATCCGCGCCGGCGTCAGTGCGACGCGGCGCTCGCGGCCTCGGCCGGATGGGCCTCGTCGTACGCGTGCTTCTGCGAGATCGCGTTATACATGATCGTCCCGATCACGAGCAGCACGGCCACGACGATCAGGATGCTCACGTTGCGGACAGGGTTCTTCTTGCGCTGATCGTTCATGATCGGTACGGCTCCGTCGATTTCGTTGAAGCGGGCATTCTACGCGCTTGCGCCCGCGCTGCGACGCCCCGGTAGCGTCCCCTCCCCCCGCCTTCCTCCCTGCTTTCCATCACCTTTCATTTGATAATCATTCCCATTCCGATCTAGAATCCGAAATCTTTCGTTTTGTAATGTTTCGGGTTGCTCGGGCGGCAGGCACGCCCCGGAACGCTTCTTCGTCCGCCTGCCTCATCGGAGTCTTCATGTCGAATCCGCGCACCCGCCTGCTGCCGCTCGTCGGCGCCCTCGCCCTTGCCGCCGCCGCATTCGCGCCCCTCGCCCACGCGGCCGAGGAAGTGAGCCTGTACACCACCCGCGAACCGAAGCTGATCCAGCCGCTCATCGACGCGTTCACGAAACAGAGCGGCATCAAAGTCAACACGGTGTTCGTGAAGGACGGCCTGCTCGAGCGCGTGAAGGCGGAAGGCGCGCAGTCGCCGGCCGACGTGCTGATGACGGTCGACATCGGCAACCTGCTCGACCTTGTCGACGGCGGGCTCGCGCAGCCGGTGCGCTCGAAGGTGCTCGACGATGCGATCCCCGCGAACCTGCGCGGCGCGCAGGGTGACTGGTACGCGCTGTCGCTGCGCGATCGCGTGCTGTACGTGGAGAAGGACCTGAAGGTCGACGCGTTCCGCTACGAGGATCTCGCCGATCCGAAATGGAAGGGCAAGGTCTGCATCCGCTCGGGGCAGCATCCGTACAACACGGCACTCGTCGCGGCAATGATCGCGCACGACGGCGAAGCCGCGACCGAAAAGTGGCTGCGAGGCGTGAAGGCGAACCTTGCCCGCAAGGCGACGGGCGGCGACCGCGACGTCGCGCGCGACATTCTCGGCGGCATCTGCGACGTCGGCCTGGCCAACGCGTACTACGTCGGTCACATGAAGAACGCAGAGCCCGGCACCGATGCGCGCAAGTGGGGCGACGCGATCAAGGTGGTGCGGCCGACGTTCGCGAACGCGAAGAGCGGCGGCACGCACGTGAACATCAGCGGCGCGACGGTCGCGAAGCACGCGCCGCACAAGGCCAACGCGGTGAAGCTGCTCGAGTACCTCGTGTCGCCGGAAGCGCAGGCGCTGTATGCGCAGGCGAACTACGAATATCCGGTGCGCGCGAACGTGAAGCTCGACCCGGTGATCGCGAGCTTCGGCACGCTGAAGGTCGACCCGCTTCCGCTGACCGACATCGCGAAGCACCGCAAGGCGGCCAGCCAGCTCGTCGACAAGGTCGGCTTTGACAACTGACGCAACGTTCGTCCGCACGCGCCGCCGGCCGCTCCGTTCGCGCGCGGGCGGCCTCTGGCTGGGCGCGGCCGTCGCGATCGCGGCGGCGGTCGCGGCGCCGCTCGCGGTGCTGGTCGCCGCCGCGTTCGGCGCCGATCTCGCGCACTGGAAGCATCTCGCCGAGTTCGTGCTGCCGCAGGCGCTCGTCAACACGCTGCTGTTGCTCGCGGGCGTCGGCGCAATCGTCACGGTGGTCGGCACCGGCTGCGCGTGGCTCGTCACCGCCTACGATTTTCCCGGCCGCCGGATGCTGACCTGGGCGCTGCTGCTGCCGCTCGCGGTGCCCACCTATATCGTCGCATTCGCCTATCTCGACCTGCTCCACCCGATCGGCCCCGTGCAGGGCGCGATCCGCTGGCTGCTCGGCTTCGACAGCCCGCGCCAGTTCCGTCTGCCCGACCTGCGCTCGCTGCCCGGTGCGATCTTCGTGCTCGGCTTCGTGCTGTATCCGTACGTGTACCTGAGCACGCGCGCAATGTTCGTCACGCAGTCCGCGAGTCTTCTCGAAGCCGCGCGCACGCTCGGCGCGGGACGCATCGCGACGTTCTGGCGCGTCGTCGTGCCGCTCGCCCGGCCCGCGATCGCCGTCGGCGTGAGCCTTGCGCTGCTCGAAACGCTGAACGACATCGGCGCGTCGGAATTCCTCGGTGTGCAGACGCTCACCGTGTCGGTCTACACGACGTGGATCACGCGCTCCGATCTCGCCGGCGCCGCGCAGATCGCGCTCGCGATGCTCGCGATCGTCGTCGGCATGATCGTGCTCGAACGTTACGGGCGCCGTCGCCAGCGCTACGCGCACGGCCGACGCATGCGTCCGGTCGCACCGCGCAAGCTGACGGGCGCGGCCGCGTGGAGCGCCGCCGCGCTCGGCTGGCTGCCGGTGCTGCTCGGCTTCGGCGCGCCGGCCGCATACCTCGCGGTCGAGACCGGCAAGCGGCTGCATCTCGTCGGCGGCGTATCCGCTCAATTGACGACCGGGCTCGCGAACACGCTGACGATCGCCGCCGCCGCAACCGTCGCGACACTCGCATGCGGGCTCGTCGTCTCGTGGGCGGCGCGCGCGCAGCGCGACAGCGCGCGTGCGGGCCCGGCCCGCGTGTGCGCGCGCATCGCGAGCCTCGGCTACGCGGTGCCGGGCACCGTGCTCGCGATCGGCCTGCTGATCCCGTTCGCGGCGGCCGACCGGCTGCTCGGCGCGGCGCTCGGCCGTGACGGGCTGCTGCTGATGGGGTCGGCGGCCGCGCTCGTGATCGCCTACACCGTCCGCTTTCTCGCGATCTCGGCCGGCAGCATCGAAGCCGGCCTCGCGCGCATTCCGCCGTCGCTCGAACACGCCGCGCGCTCGCTCGGCGAGACGGCCGGCGGCACGCTGCGCCGCGTGCACCTGCCGCTGCTGCGGCCCGCGCTCACGACGAGCGCACTGCTCGTCTTCGTCGACGCGATGAAAGAGCTGCCGGCGACACTGCTGCTGCGCCCGCTGAATTTCGACACGCTCGCGACCTGGCTGTACGCGGAGGCCGCGCGCGGCACCTATGAGGAAGGCGCGGTCGCCGCGCTCGCAATCGTGCTGGCCGGGCTCGTGCCCGTGATCTTGCTCGCGCGCACCCGTCACAAGATCGGAGCCTGACACCGTGAATCTGCTCGAACTCGACGACCTCTGCGTCGCCTATGACACGCCGCACGGCCGCCGCACGGTGGTCGACGGGCTGAGCCTCGCGCTGCCGCGCGGCGATATCGGCTGCCTGCTCGGCGCATCGGGCTGCGGCAAGACCACCGTGCTGCGCGCGATCGCGGGCTTCGAGCCCGTACGCATGGGACGCATCGTGCTGGACGGCACGCCCGTCGCGGCGCCGTCGCTCGACGTGCCGCCCGAGCGGCGGCGCATCGGGATGATGTTCCAGGACTACGCGCTGTTCCCGCACCTGAGTGCGGCCGACAACGTCGCGTTCGGACTGCGGCGCATGCCGAAGGCCGAGCGGCGCGCGCGCGTCGCGGACATGCTCGAGCTGGTCGGGCTCGCCGCTTCCGGCGACGCGTATCCACACGAACTGTCGGGCGGCCAGCAGCAGCGCGTCGCCCTCGCCCGTGCGCTCGCGCCGTCACCGGAGCTGCTGCTGCTCGACGAGCCATTCTCGAATCTGGACGTCGATACACGCGAGCGGCTCGCGTTCGAGCTGCGCGACATCCTGAAGCGCACGGGTCACACCGCGATCCTCGTCACGCACAATCAGGCGGAAGCATTCGCGATCGCCGACCGGATCGGCGTGATGAAGGATGGCCAGCTCGCGCAATGGGACACGCCGTACGCGCTGCACCACCATCCGGCCAGTCCGTTCGTCGCGGAGTTCGTGCGCCGCGACGCGCTGGCGGACGAACGCGCACGCGCGCTGTCGCGCGGCCGCTGACCGGGCGACAATGGCGCGTATTGGCGGCGCACACACGTAACATCCGTGCGCACCGACGCGATCCGTTGCCGTCCCGCGCGCTATGCCGGCTCGGACAGATCGCGCACCGGCAGCGCGGTCGAATACTTGATCTGCTCCATCGCGAACGACGAGCTCACGTCGAACAGCGGCACCGCGCGGATCAGTTGCTTGTACACGCGATCGTAATCGTCGATGCCGGCCACCACGACCCGCAGCAGATAGTCGGTCTCGCCGCTCATCCGATAGACCTCGACGACTTCCGGCATGTCGCGCACGGCCTGCGTGAAGCGCTGCGCCCACTCCTCGGTGTGCTGGTTCGTGCGGATCGCGACGAACACGGTCGTGCCGACACCGAGCTTGCGCGGATCGCACAGCGCGACCTGCGCACGGATCGCGCCGGTTTCCTTGAGCCGCTGCACGCGCTTCCAGCACGGCGTCTGCGACAGGTTCACGCGCTGCGCGAGCTCCGCGATCGGCAAGGTGGCATCTGCCTGCAACAGCTCAAGCAGTTTGCGATCGATGGCATCCATTTACCCAGTCCCTCGTAGATAGAAATTTTTTCTATGCATCCTGCATGACGGGGAACAATATGGAAACCGCTGCGCGGCGTCGACCGGGATAAATACCAATCAGGCCGGGAAGAATCCGCATCACGCACGATCCCGTGCGCAGCGGTCCATCGATCATCGGCACACCAGACGAAACAGGCGATTCCACCCGTCGAGGTGGAATCGCCTGAAGTCGCTGCGCCTGCGCTGCCTGGCCAGCCGCTCACGACGAATACGGCGCCTGCGCGCCGCGTCGCCGTGAGATCGCTCAATACGCGACCGTCGCGATCTCGCGCACGAAGCCGTGTTGCTCGAGCGTGTCGACGAACGCGACCGCATAGTCTTCGGCCGAGATCCTGCTGTTGCCCTCTGCGTCCACGATCAGCTTGCCCACGCCCGTGCGGAACGTGCCGGTGCGCTCGCCCGGCGCGATCAGGGCCGCGGGCGCGAAGAACGTCCAGTCGAGATCGACGACCGTTTCAAGGTAATCGAGCGCATCGCGGTGCGCGAGCGCGACCGCCTTGTACGCGTCCGGGAAACCTTCGGTGTCGACCAGCTGCTTGCCCGGCGCAACTTCGAGCGAACCGGCGCCCCCCACCACCACGAGCCGCTTCAGGCCCGCCTGGCGCGTGCTTTCCACCAGCGCCTTCGCCGCGGCGACGATCTTCGCGGGATCGTCCTGCTTCGGGCTGTACGCGCTCGCGACGACGTCGTGGCCCGGCAGCGCGGCCGCGATGCTGGCCGCATCGAACAGGTCGGCGGCCTTCGCGGTGATGCCGTCGCCGGCCGCGCCCGGGTGGCGCGACAGCGCGGTCACGCGATGGCCGCGGCACACGGCTTCCGCGGCGATGCGCGAGCCGATCATCCCGGTGGCGCCGAACAGTGCGATGTTCAAGGTACGTTGCGTCATGTCGATTCTCCAGAAATAAAAGTAACTACAATGATTACATATAAGACCGAAAAAAAACGGAGCAACACTCCGTCGTGCCGGTCGCCGCGCATGCGCGTCACCCGGCCTCCTGCCCGGCATCATCCATTGCCCGCGATCACCCGCCGGCGCTTCCCGCCGGCCGGCTGCGCTGCTCCGATTCGAGCACGTCGGCCGTGACGTCCGCGAGCGTGCGTGTGCCAAGCGATGCTTCCATCGCGCGCTGCGCGTCGCCGATATAGTCGAGCAGCACGCCCTGGATGTGCCGCCCGACGAGACACGCGGGATTCGGCGCCTCACGATGCAGCGCGAACAGCTGCGCATCGTCGACCGCGCGGTACACGTCGAGCAACGTAATCTCGCCGGGCTCGCGCGCCAGCAGCGCGCCGCCGCCCGCGCCGAGCTGTGACGTGGTCAGCCCCGCGGCCGCCAGCATCGACAGCAGACGGCGAATCAGCGCCGGATTCGTGTTCACGCTACCCGCGATGATGTCGGACGACAGCGGCGCACCTTCCTGCATCGACAGCAACGCAAGCACATGAACGGCAAACGCGAACCGGCTGCTGGTATTCATTCCTCACTCTCTCGGTGACGCCGGCTCGAACGGCAGCCGGCGACAATGTGTAACCATGATAATTACATATTGAAGATTCCGCAAGGGCCCTTCACTCGCCGCTGGCCGGCTTCGCACCCGAGGCGTTCTGCTGGCTCCACTGCTGGAGCTTCTTGCCGGCCTCCGCCATCTTCGCGCCCGCTTCCGATGCCGCGTGTGCGACGACGGCGGAAGCGGCCGCATCGATCTGCGCCTGCGCGGCGGACGCAAGGCCGCTCGCCGACAGCGGCGGCACGGCCGAGGCCGCGCTCGCAATGCCGGCCTTCGCGGCATTGATCTGCTGGTTGACGGTGCTCGCCACCTGATCGAGCGCCTTGGCCGCGTTGTTGGCGGCATCGGCGGCCGCGCTGGCGGCCGTATCGGGTTGCGTGGCCGGCGTGCCGGACTTCTCGCAGCCTGCGAGCAACAGCACCGCACCGACGGCCGCGGCCGCCAGCACGGACCCGGGCACGCAACGCGCCGGCCAAGTCTTCATCTTCATCAGCGATCTCCGGCCGTGCGCAGCACGGCCTGAATGGTTGAACCAGCGTCGATGATACCGCCTGTGGAACAGGGCCAATGACGACTCGTGATTAAAAATGCCTTTCAATTTCGGATTTGTCTGATTCAATTGCAGGCGTGCCGAGACTAAAGTGGGCAGGCTTCAATCCGCTCCGTCTGCTTCCCGTTTCTTCATGGCTTTCCTCATCGACTGGTTCATCGCGCTGGCCGCCGCGCTCGCCACCACCTTGTTCCTGTGCCTTCGTTCACCGTCCGCGCCGCGCCTGCGTGCAGCCGGGCGCCCGCGCCGCGTGGCGTGCGCTCGCCTGCTCGTTCAGGCTGTGATCGGTTTCTGGACGGCCGCGCTGATCGTCGCGCAGGGCATCCTTGGCCCCGACGGCGACGGCCAGTCGCACGCCGGCTTCGCGGCGCTCGCATTTGCCGCACTCGGGCTCACCACCGTCGCCGCCTACTGGTGCGCCTGCGCATTGCGGCTGTGGCGCTCACGCGTGCTGTTCGCCCGCCGCTGACGCGCCAGACCGGTGCATCGTGGCGCACCATGCCACGCATCGCACGCACCATTTGAGCTCTCATCGCACCACGCGCGTGCACCCACTGCGGCTCCGGGCCCACACGCGGCCTGCCCCGCTACCGTGCACGCATCGCCGGCGTGCCGCATCGCACGGCCTTCCGCACCACTTGTACGCACGCGTTCACCAAGTTGGCTCGATATTTGCGTTCCTTGCCCGTTTTTTGCGCAAGGAAGCCACGGCATGGATGGTCTGAAATCCGGCGTCGATACACTGTTCCTCTTGATCGGTGCCGTCATGGTGCTCGCGATGCACGCGGGCTTCGCATTTCTCGAGCTCGGCACGGTCCGCAAGAAGAACCAGGTCAACGCGCTCGTGAAGATCCTGGTCGACTTCTCGGTGTCGACGCTCGCGTATTTCTTCATCGGCTATACGATCGCGTACGGCGTCGAGTTCTTCGACGATATCGGCACGCTGTCGCAGCACAGCGGCTACGCGCTCGTGCGCTTCTTCTTCCTGCTGACGTTCGCGGCGGCCATTCCCGCGATCGTGTCCGGCGGCATCGCCGAACGCGCGAAATTCAATCCTCAGCTCGTCGCGACGCTGATCATCGTCGGCTTCATCTATCCGTTCTTCGAAGGGATCGCATGGAATGAACGCTTCGGCGTGCAGGGCTGGCTCACGCATGCCTTCGGCGCGCCGTTCCACGATTTCGCGGGCTCGGTCGTCGTGCATGCGTTCGGCGGCTGGGTCGCGCTGCCGGCCGTGCTGCTGCTCGGCGCACGCCACGGCCGCTATGCGAAGGACGGCCGGATCGCCGCGCACCCGCCGTCGAACATTCCGTTTCTCGCACTCGGCGCGTGGGTGCTCGCGGTCGGCTGGTTCGGCTTCAACGTGATGAGCGCGCAGACGCTCGACAAGATCAGCGGCCTGGTCGCCGTGAACTCGCTGATGGCGATGGTCGGCGGCACGCTCGCCGCGTGGATGGCCGGCCGCAACGATCCGGGCTTCACGTACAACGGCCCGCTCGCGGGCCTCGTCGCGGTCTGCGCGGGCTCCGACGTGATGCACCCGATCGGTGCGCTCGTCACCGGCGCGGCAGCCGGCGCACTGTTCGTCGCGATGTTCACCTGCGTGCAGAACAAGTGGCGCATCGACGACGTGCTCGGCGTGTGGCCGCTGCACGGAATGTGCGGCGCGCTCGGCGGCATCGCGGCCGGTGTGTTCGGGCAACCCGCGTTCGGCGGCCTCGGCGGCGTGTCGTTCATGTCGCAACTCATCGGCACGCTCGGCGGCATCGCGATCGCCACCGCGGGCGGCACGCTCGTGTACGGCGCGCTGAAGGCGACCGTCGGGCTGCGCCTCGAGCGCGAAGCCGAATTCGACGGCGCCGACCTGTCGATCCATCGCATCTCGGCGACGCCCGAGCGCGACTGAGCGCGAATACGCGTCCGATCGGCGTCCGGCAGCCCGCCTGACGGACGCCCAACGCATCATTACGTTTTCAATTCAAAAAACTTTCATCGAGCGCCCCTAAACTTCGGTCCAGTTTTCAACTTGCCTTCGCAATGCTTGCTGATCGCCTGCTGCGCGAAAGGCGATTCTTCCAACATTCGAAACTGGACTCCACATGCCCGCGTTGCCCAATGCTTCCCGTCGTCAGGCCCTGAAGATCCTCGCCGGCGCACCCATGCTGCCCCTCTCCGGCCTCGCGCTGCCGGCCCTGCTGACAGGTTGCGGCGGCGACGACAATCCGGCGGTGACGCCGGCCGCCGCCGCGTACACGTCGGCGGCGTTCTCGGCGATGGCCGCGCCCACGCTCGACAACGCGGCCGCGATGGCCACGACGACGGTCGGTTCGACGCTGTCGGTGTCCTTCTCGGACGGCTCGTCGCGCAACTTCAAGCTCGCGTACCGGCCGTTCTTCGTGACGGGCGACATGGTGCCGGACGGCAAGGGCGGCACGACGCTCGCGGGCGGCTACTACGACATCAACAACCAGCCGATCATCGATCGCTCGGTGGCCGGCAAGGAGCGCCAGTTCTATTCCGACTGCCCGGACGGCAGCTCGCTGCTGACGCTGAAAAATGCGAACGTGCCCGGCGTGAAGGGCAACACGGTGTTCGCGGTCGTGCAGTTCGAATACACGACGCGCGACCAGGCGAGCGCGTCGCAGTACGGCCAGCTGCCGTCGCCGATCGCCGTGCTCACACTCGACCAGGATCCGTCCACCGGCGCGCTGAAGGTCGTGAAGTACCACAACGTCGACACGTCGAAGGCGCACGGCCTGTGGATCACCTGCGGCGCGAGCCTGTCGCCGTGGGGCACGCACCTGTCGAGCGAGGAATACGAGCCGGACGCGACGAAGGCCGCGACCGACGCGCAGTTCAAGGCGTTCAGCAAGAACACGTTCGGTGACGAGACGAAGGCGAACCCCTACCACTACGGCCACCTGCCCGAGATCACCGTGAATCCGGACGGCACCGGCACCGTGAAGAAGCACTACTGTCTCGGCCGCATCTCGCACGAGCTGATCCAGGTGATGCCGGACCAGCGCACCGTGATGATGGGCGACGACGCCACCAACGGCGGCCTGTTCATGTTCGTCGCCGACAAGGCGGCCGACCTGTCGGCCGGCACGCTGTACGTCGCGAAGTGGACGCAGACGTCATCGGCCGGCGCCGGCACCGCGACGCTCACGTGGATCAGGATCGGCCATGCGACCAGCGGCGAGATCGAAACGCTCGCGAACACGCTGAAGGCGTCGGACATCATGGACCTTGTGACCACCGACCCGAACGATGCGAGCTACACGAAGATCCATTTCGGCGGCAAGTTCAACTGGATCCGCGTGAAGCCGGGCATGGAAAAAGCGGCCGCGTTCCTCGAGACGCACCGCTACGCGGCGCTGCTCGGCGGCAGCATGGCGTTCACGAAGCTCGAAGGCACGACCGTGAACGCGAAGGACAAGATCGTCTACACGGCGATGTCGCGGATCGAGACGTCGATGGTCCAGGGCAACGCGGTGTCGCGCGACGTCGCGGTCGACAAGAAGATCGCCTCGGGCGCGGTCTACGCGCTGAACCTGAAGGCCGGCCAGCGCGACACGACGGGCGGCGCGATCGACAGCGAGTGGGTGCCGGTCGACATGGGCGCGCCGGCCGCGCTCGTCGGCGAGGACCTCGCCGCGGCCGATGCGCTCGGCAACCTGGCGAACCCGGACAAGATCGCGAACCCCGACAACCTGAAGTTCTCCGAGAAGCTGCGCACGCTCTTCATCGGCGAAGACTCGGGCATGCACGTCAACAACTTCCTGTGGGCGTACAACGTCGACACGAAGTCGCTCGCGCGCGTGCTGTCGTGCCCGGCCGGCGCCGAATCGACGGGCCTGCACGCGGTCGACGAGATCAACGGCTGGACCTACATCATGAGCAACTTCCAGCACGCGGGCGACTGGGAGTCGCCGCTGCACGACAAGGTCAAGCCGACGCTCGATCCGCTCGTGCGCGCGAACTTCAAGGATCGCTTCGGCGCCAGCGTCGGCTACCTGACGGCCGAGCCGACCAGCATCAAGCTCGCGAAGGCCTGACCGCTTCGCACGAGGGGGGCAGCGCCCCTGGCAGGCCGCCCCTGACCGGGCGTCCCTGACTGGGCGTCCCTTTCTTCATCACCGTTCATTCGTCGGCGCTCCACGCCGGTTTACGCGCGATGCCCATTGCGGGCATCGCGCTTTTTTTTGCGCGCGCCACGCGCACGCGAGTGCGCACGAGCCCGGTCGAACGGGCGATTTCAGCGATCGGGGGATAATACGGACCTGACGCGTCCGGCGGACGGGCAAAAAAAAGCGCCACGGAGACCGTGGCGCTAAAAAAGTTCTAGCCATTCCGAGGGCCGTGCTAGAACCTGAGAGACTGCGCGAAACACCGTTGCCGGTTAAACTCCTGAAACGATGTTTCGAAAACGTGAGACATTCTTTCCGTTTCCGCCCGACAAGTCAAGCGGTATTTGCACCGGTTTGTTCGCTTTCCGGCAATGCTCATTTGAGCGCTTTCCTAATAAACCAAGGGTGAACCCGTAAAATCTCATCCGATGAACGATTCACCCATGGAACATGCATCTTTTGACAATCATCCTACAATACCAACAAAATTGAAATCGAGTTTCGGAAATAGAGAGAATCCCTCGTGTCGACACCTGTAACGCCTCCCGCGCCCCGAGACCGCGAATCGTCGCCGGACGAGATCACCGCGCTCGCGCGCGGCCTCGCCGTGCTGCGGCGCATCGCGGCCGCCGACGCCCCGGTCAGCAACCGCGAGCTCACCGAATTGACGGGCATCCCGAAGCCGACCGTGTCACGCATCACGGCGACCCTCGTCAGCGCCGGCTTCCTGTTCCAGTTGCCCGACAGCGAGCGCTTCGTGCTGACCGCGTCGGTCCTGGAGCTGAGCCACGGCTTCCTGCGCAACTTCGACATCCGCGCGCGCTCGCGGCCGTTCATGATCGAACTCGCCGAGCGCACGTCGCTGTCGGTGCACCTCGCGGTGCGCGACCGGCTCGACATGGTCGCGATCGACGTGATCCGGCCGCGCTCGGCCGTGCTCGTCACGCGCCTCGAGATCGGCTCGCGGATGGACATCGCACGCACCGCGGTCGGCCGCGCGTATCTCGCGGCACTGGAGGACGACGAGCGCCGCGTACTGCTCGACGCGCTGCGCGCGACGGCCGGCGATGACTGGCCGCACGTATCGGCGCGCCTGACCCCCGGTCTCGAGGACGCGATGCGCGCGGGCCATGCGATCGCGATCGGCGAATGGCGTGAAGGGCTGAACGCGGTCGCGGCCGGTTTCGTCGGCCCGTCGGGCCAGCACTATTCGGTGAACTGCGGCGGCGCATCCAGTCAGTGCCCGCCCGAATGGCTGCAGGAACACGTGGTGCCCGCGTTGCACGAATGCATCGCGAAAATCACCCGCGAGATCGGCGGCGCGCCAGCCCGGCGCAGCGCCGTGTAATCGGTCCGTCATCGTCCTGTCGCCTTATGTAACGACCGTAACCCGTTGAAAGATAGACGACTGGACTGTAACGGGGACGGGACGTAGCATCATGCCCATCGTCGCGCCGCATCCGCGGCGCGCACCGCTCTTTTCTTTTTCCCGCGCGGACCGGAAGGGCCCGGACCGAGCCGGCCCTCCGGCACCGCATGCCCACGCGCCACCCCAGGCCCGTCTCCCGGCCCGCCGCGCCGTCTTCCTGACAGAACACGATGGACAACCAACAAAAGCCCACGCCCCCTTCGAAGGATCCCGCCTCCCCCGCCGCGCGCCGCCCGCGCCGCACGCTGGTGATCGGGACGCTCGCGGTCGTCGTCATCGGCGGCTTGCTGTGGTGGCACCCGTGGGGCCGTACGCAGGCGGACGCGTCGGCGGCAGGCAACGCGGCCTCCGGCGCGAGCGCCGGCGGCAGTGGCGGCCATCGCGGCCGCGGCGGCCCCGCCGCCATGGCGAACGTTCCGCAGCCCGTATCGGTCGCGACCGCGACGCAGGGCGAGATGCCGATCGTGCTGTCCGCGCTCGGCACCGTGACGCCGCTCGCGAGCGTGACTGTCAAGACGCAGCTGTCGGGTTATCTGCAGTCGGTCGCGTTCCGGGAAGGCCAGATCGTCAAGAAAGGCGACCTAATCGCGCAGATCGACCCGCGCCCCTACCAGGTCGCGCTCGAAAATGCCGAAGGCACGCACGCGCGCGACTCGGCGCTGCTCGCGACGGCCCGCATCGACCTGAAGCGCTACCAGACGCTGCTGTCGCAGGACTCGATCGCGTCGCAGACGGTCGACACCCAGGCGTCACTCGTCAAGCAATACGAAGGAACGGTGAAGACCGACCAGGCAGCGATCGACTCCGCGAAACTGAACCTCACGTACGCGCGCATCACGGCGCCCGTGTCGGGCCGCGTCGGCCTGCGCCAGGTCGACCCCGGCAACTACGTGACTGCGGGCGACACGAACGGGATCGTCGTGATCACGCAACTGCAGCCGATGAGCGTGATCTTCACGACCTCGGAGGACAACCTGCCGCAGATCGTCAAGCAGGTGAATGCGGGCCAGAAACTGTCGGTCACCGCTTACAATCGCAACAACACCGTGCCGCTCGAGACGGGTTCGCTCGAAACGCTCGACAACCAGATCGACACGAGCACCGGCACGGTCAAGCTGCGCGCGACCTTCGACAACAAGGAAGGCCTGCTGTTTCCGAATCAGTTCGTGAACACGCGGCTGCTGGTCGACGTGATGCGCAATGCGACGATCGTGCCGACGGCCGCCGTGCTGACGGGCTCGATCGGCCAGTTCGTGTACATCGTGAAACCCGACAACACGGTGACGGTGCGCAAGGTCAAGGTCGGCCCGGTCGACGGCGAGCGCACCAGCATCGTCAGCGGCGTCGCGATCGGCGAGCGCGTGGTCACCGACGGCTCCGACCGGCTGCGCGAAGGCGCGAAGATCACGATCCCGGCCGACAAGCCGAAAGGCGCGTCGGGCGCGCATGGCGCCGGCGCGGCGTCCGGCGCATCGGGTGCGGCCGCCCACCGAGGCGGACACAAGCACGACGCGTCGCAGGCTGCGGCCCCCGCGGCCCAGTAACGCGCGGGCCGCTCGATGAATCCGTCCCGCCTCTTCATTCTCCGGCCTGTCGGCACCGCCCTCCTGATGGCGGCGATCATGCTGGCCGGCCTCGTCGCGCTGCGCTTCCTGCCGCTCGCCGCGCTGCCCGAAGTCGACTACCCGACGATCCAGGTCCAGACCTTCTATCCCGGCGCGAGCCCGGAGGTCATGACGTCGTCGGTCACCGCGCCGCTGGAGCGACAGTTCGGCCAGATGCCGTCGCTGAACCAGATGTCGTCGCAAAGCTCGGCCGGCGCGTCGGTGATCACGCTGCAATTCTCGCTCGACCTGCCGCTCGACATCGCCGAACAGGAAGTGCAGGCCGCGATCAACGCGGCCGGCAACCTGCTGCCGTCCGATCTGCCCGCCCCGCCGATCTACGCGAAGGTCAACCCGGCCGACGCGCCGGTGCTGACGCTGGCCATCACGTCGAAGACCTTGCCGCTCACGCAGGTGCAGGACCTGACCGACACGCGCCTCGCGATGAAGATCTCGCAGATCGCGGGTGTCGGCCTCGTCAGCCTGTCGGGCGGCAACCGGCCGGCCGTGCGGATCCAGGCGAACCCGACCGCGCTCGCGCAGTACGGGATGAACCTCGACGACCTGCGCACGACGATCTCGAACCTGAACGTGAACACGCCGAAAGGCAACTTCGACGGCCCGACGCGCGCATACACGATCAACGCGAACGACCAGCTCACCAGCGCCGATCAATACAACGACGCGGTCGTCGCCTACAAGAGCGGCCGTCCGGTGATGCTGACCGACGTCGCGAAGGTCGTCGCCGGCTCGGAGAACACCAAGCTCGGCGCGTGGGTGAACTCGGAGCCCGCGATCATCCTGAACGTGCAGCGCCAGCCGGGCGCGAACGTGATCGCGACCGTCGACGCGATCAAGGCGCAACTGCCGAAGCTGCAGGAGACGCTGCCCGCCGCGCTCGACGTGCAGATCGTCACCGACCGCACGACGATGATCCGCGCCGCCGTGCGCGACGTGCAGTTCGAGCTGCTGCTCGCGGTCGGGCTCGTCGTACTGGTGATGTACCTGTTCCTCGCGAACGTCTACGCGACGATCATCCCGAGCCTGTCGGTGCCGCTGTCGCTGATCGGCACGCTCGCGGTGATGTACATGGCCGGCTTCTCGCTGAACAACCTGTCGCTGATGGCGCTCACCATCGCGACCGGCTTCGTCGTCGACGACGCGATCGTGATGATCGAGAACATCGCGCGCTACGTCGAGGAAGGCGATTCGGGGCTCGAGGCCGCGCTGAAGGGCTCGCGGCAGATCGGCTTCACGATCATATCGTTGACGGTGTCGCTGATCGCGGTGCTGATCCCGCTGCTGTTCATGGGCGACGTGGTCGGCCGGCTGTTTCACGAGTTCGCGATCACACTCGCAGTGACGATCGT
This sequence comes from Burkholderia sp. Bp9004, assembly GCF_003858025.1. NCBI lineage: Bacteria > Pseudomonadati > Pseudomonadota > Betaproteobacteria > Burkholderiales > Burkholderiaceae > Burkholderia > Burkholderia sp. Bp9004. Next base: position 65,116 of record NZ_QTQD01000009.1, read on the forward strand.
GATCTCGGCGATCGTGTCGCTCACGCTCGTGCCGATGATGTGCGCGAAGCTGCTGCGCCACTCGCCGCCGCCTGAAAGCCACCGCTTCGAGGCGCGCGTGCACCGCGCGATCGACTGGGTGATCGCGCGCTACGCGGTCGCGCTCGAATGGGTGCTGAACCGCCAGCGCTCGACGCTCGTTGTCGCGCTGCTGACGCTCGGGCTCACCGCCCTGCTCTACGTGTACGTGCCGAAAGGCTTCTTCCCCGCGCAGGATACCGGCGTGATCCAGGCGATCACGCAGGCGCCGCAGTCGATCTCGTACGGCGCGATGGCCGAACGCCAGCAGGCGCTCGCGGCCGAGATCCTGAAGGATCCGAACGTCGAAAGCCTCACGTCGTTCATCGGCGTCGACGGCAGCAACATCACGCTGAACAGCGGCCGGATGCTGATCAACCTGAAGGCGCGCGACGAGCGCGCCGAGTCGGCCGCGCAGATCATCCGCAACCTGCAGCAGCGTGTCGCGAACGTGACCGGCATCACGCTCTTCATGCAGTCGGTGCAGGACCTGACGATCGACTCGACCGTGAGCCCGACGCAGTACCAGTTCATGCTGACGAGCCCGAATCCGGACGAGTTCGCGACCTGGGTGCCGAAGCTCGTCACGCGGCTGCAGCAGGAGCCGTCGCTCGCCGACGTCGCGACCGATCTGCAGAGCAACGGCCAGTCGGTCTACATCGAGATCGACCGCGCGAGCGCCGCGCGCTTCGGCATCACGCCGGCGACCGTCGACAACGCGCTGTACGACGCGTTCGGCCAGCGTATCGTGTCGACCATCTTCACGCAGTCGAACCAGTACCGCGTGATTCTCGAGTCGGAGCCGAAGGAGCAGCATTACGCCGAATCGCTGAACGACATCTACCTGCCGTCAGCGGGCGGCGGCCAGGTGCCGCTGTCGTCGATCGCGTCGTTCCATGAACGGCCGTCGCCGCTGCTCGTCGCGCACCTGTCGCAGTTCCCGTCGACGACGGTCTCGTTCAACCTCGCACCGGGCGCATCGCTCGGCGAGGCCGTGAAGGCGATCGACGCCGCCGAGAAGGACATCGGCCTGCCCGGCTCGTTCCAGACGCGCTTCCAGGGCGCGGCGCTCGCGTTCCAGGCGTCGCTGTCGAACCAGCTGTTCCTGATCCTCGCGGCGGTCGTCACGATGTACATCGTGCTCGGCGTGCTATACGAGAGCTACATCCACCCGATCACGATCCTGTCGACGCTGCCGTCGGCCGGCGTCGGCGCGCTGCTCGCGCTGATGATCACCGGGCACGACCTCGACATCATCGGGATCATCGGGATCGTGCTGCTGATCGGCATCGTGAAGAAGAACGCGATCATGATGATCGACTTCGCGCTCGAGGCCGAGCGCGTCGAAGGCAAACCGCCGCGTGAGGCGATCTACCAGGCGTGCCTGCTGCGCTTCCGGCCGATCCTGATGACGACGCTCGCCGCGCTGCTCGGCGCGGTGCCGCTGATCGTCGGCGCCGGCGCGGGCTCCGAGCTGCGCCAGCCGCTCGGGATCGCGATCGCGGGCGGCCTGATCGTGTCGCAGGTGCTGACGCTGTTCACGACGCCGGTGATCTACCTCGGCTTCGACAGCCTCGCACGGCGCGTGCGCGGCTGGTTCGAACGGCACGGCCCCGGCCGCGACACCGGCAAGCACACGGGCGCATAAGCGATGAACCTGTCGCGTCCCTTCATCACCCGCCCGGTCGCGACGACGCTGCTCGCGCTCGGCGTCGCGCTCGCGGGCCTGTTCGCATTCATCAAGCTGCCGGTGTCGCCGCTGCCGCAGGTCGACTTCCCGACCATCTCGGTGCAGGCGTCGCTGCCCGGCGCGAGTCCCGAGACGGTCGCGACCAGCGTGACGAGCCCGCTCGAGCGGCACCTCGGCTCGATCGCCGACGTCAGCGAAATGACGTCGACCAGCACCGTCGGCAACGCACGGATCATCCTGCAGTTCGGGCTGAACCGCGACATCGACGGCGCCGCGCGCGACGTGCAGGCCGCAATCAACGCGGCGCGCGCCGACCTGCCCGCATCACTGAAAAGCAACCCGACGTACCGCAAGGTCAACCCGGCCGATTCGCCGATCATGGTCGTGTCGCTGACATCGGAAACGTCGTCGCCCGCGAAGCTGTACGACGCCGCGTCGACGGTGCTGCAGCAGTCGCTGTCGCAGATCGACGGGGTCGGCCAGGTGTCGGTGAGCGGCTCCGCGAACCCGGCCGTGCGTGTCGAGCTCGAACCTCACGCGCTGTTCCACTACGGAATCGGCCTCGAGGACGTGCGGGCCGCGCTCGCATCCGCGAACGCGAACAGCCCGAAGGGTGCGATCGAATTCGGCCCGAAGCACTATCAGCTCTATACGAACGACCAGGCCTCGCAGGCGTCGCAGTACAGCGACCTGGTCGTCGCCTACCGCAACGGCGCGGCCGTGCGGCTGTCCGACCTGTCCGAGGTCGTCGACGGCGTCGAGGACCTCCGCAACCTGGGCCTGTCGAACGGCAAGCGCGCGGTGCTCGTGATCCTCTACCGCTCGCCCGGCGCGAATATCATCGAGACGATCGACCGCGTGCGCGCGGCGCTGCCGCAGCTCACCGCGTCGCTGCCGGCCGACATCACGGTGACGCCGGTGCTCGACCGTTCGACGACGATCCGCGCGTCGCTGAAGGACACCGAACACACGCTGCTGATCGCGGTGAGCCTCGTCGTGATGGTCGTGTTCCTGTTCCTGCGCAACTGGCGCGCGACGCTGATTCCGAGCGTCGCGGTGCCGATCTCGATCATCGGCACGTTCGGCGCGATGTACCTGCTCGGCTTCTCGATCGACAACCTGTCGCTGATGGCGCTGATCGTCGCGACCGGCTTCGTCGTCGACGATGCGATCGTCGTGCTCGAGAACATCACGCGTCACATCGAGAACGGCAAGCCGCGGCTGCAGGCTGCGTTCGACGGCGCGCGCGAGGTCGGCTTCACCGTGCTGTCGATGAGCATTTCGCTCGTCGCGGTGTTCCTGCCGATCCTGCTGATGGGCGGCATCGTCGGGCGCCTGTTCCGCGAATTCGCATTGACGCTGTCGCTCGCGATTGGCGTGTCGCTCGCCGTTTCGCTGACCGTCACGCCGATGATGTGCGCGCGGCTGCTGCGCGAGTCGCACGAGGTGCAGGAGGAAGGCCGCCTCGGCCGGTTCCTCGAGCGCTTCTTCACGCGGATGCAGCGCGGCTACGAGCGCACGCTGTCGTGGGCGCTGCGCCGTCCGCTGCTGGTCCTGCTGATCCTGTTCGCGACGATCGGCCTGAACGTCTACCTGTACATCGTCGTGCCGAAGGGCTTCTTTCCGCAGCAGGACACCGGGCTGATGATCGGCGGCATCCAGGCCGACCAGTCGACGTCGTTCCAGGCGATGAAGCTGAAGTTCTCCGAGATGATGCGGATCGTGCAGGCGAACCCGAACGTGAAGAGCGTCGCGGGCTTCACCGGCGGCACGCAGACCAACTCGGGCTTCATGTTCGTCACGCTGAAGGACCGCACCGAGCGCAAGCTGTCGGCCGACCAGGTGATCCAGCAGTTGCGCAAGCCGCTCGCTGACGTCGCGGGTGCGCGCACGTTCCTGCAGGCCGCGCAGGACATCCGCGTCGGCGGCCGGCAGAGCAATGCGCAGTACCAGTTCACGCTGCTCGGCGATTCGAGCGCCGAGCTGTACAAGTGGGGGCCGCTGCTGACCGAGGCGCTGCAGAAGCGCGCCGAGCTGACCGACGTGAACTCCGACCAGCAGCAAGGCGGCCTCGAAGCGATGGTGACGATCGACCGCGCAACTGCCGCGCGGCTCGGCATCAAGCCCGCACAGATCGACAACACGCTGTACGACGCGTTCGGCCAACGCCAGGTCTCGACGATCTACAACCCGCTGAACCAGTACCACGTCGTGATGGAAGTCGCGCCGAAATACTGGCAGAGCCCGGAGATGCTGAACCAGGTGTGGATCAGCACGTCGGGAGGCAGCGCGAACGGCTCGCAGACGACCAACGCCGCGGCCGGTACCTTCGTCGCGACCTCGGCCGGCACGTCGAGCGCCGGGACGGCCGCCACCAGCGCCGCGGCGATCGCGTCCGATTCGGCGCGCAACCAGGCGCTGAACTCGATCGCGTCGAGCGGCAAGTCGAGCGCGTCGTCGGGCGCGGCGGTGTCGACGTCGAAGTCGACGATGATTCCGCTTTCCGCGATCGCGACCTTCGGCCCGAGCACGACGCCGCTGTCGGTCAACCACCAGGGGTTGTTCGTCGCGACGACGATCTCGTTCAACCTGCCGCCGGGCGTGTCGCTGTCTCAAGCGACCCAGGTGATCTACCAGACGATGGCGCAGATCGGCGTGCCGCCGACGATCGTCGGCAGCTTCCAGGGCACCGCGCAGGCGTTCCAGCAGTCGCTGAACAACCAGCCGATCCTGATTCTCGCGGCACTCCTGGCCGTCTACATCGTGCTCGGGATCCTGTACGAGAGCTACATCCACCCGATCACGATCCTGTCGACACTGCCGTCGGCCGGCGTGGGCGCCCTGCTCGCGCTGCTGCTGTTCAAGACCGAGTTCAGCATCATCGCGCTGATCGGCGTGATCCTGCTGATCGGTATCGTGAAGAAGAACGCGATCATGATGGTCGACTTCGCGATCGACCAGACGCGCAACGGCAACAAGTCGTCGTTCGATGCGATCCACGAGGCGTGCCTGCTGCGCTTCCGGCCGATCATGATGACGACGATGGCGGCGCTCCTCGGCGCGCTGCCGCTCGCGTTCGGCAACGGCGACGGCGCCGAGCTGCGCGCGCCGCTCGGGATCGCGATCGCCGGCGGCCTGATCATGTCGCAGGTGCTGACGCTCTATACGACGCCGGTGGTCTACCTGTACATGGACCGGTTCCGCGTGTGGGGCGAGAAGCGCCGCAACCGCCGCGGCAATTCGGGCGGACCGGCGGTGGCGGGCGAGTAAGCGGGTAACGGCACGAGCGACGGGCTTGCACACCGGCCGCAATCGGCTATCGTGTGTCCATGCCCATCCTCGCGCCCCGTTCCGGGGACCCGTCATGAACGTCCAGCTGAACCATACGATCGTCTGGTGCCGCGACAAGCATGCGTCGAGCCGCTTTCTCGCCGAGCTTCTCGAACTGCCGGCACCGACGCCATTCGGCGCGATGCTGGTCGTCCAGCTCGACAACGGCGTGTCGCTCGATTTCTACGAGAAGGCGGGAGACATCACGGCGCAGCACTATGCATTTCTGACCGACGAAGCCGGCTTCGATCGCGTGTATGCGCGCATTCGCGAGCGAGGGCTGCCGCACTGGGCCGATCCGGCCAAGCGGCAGCCCGATGACATCTACCGCCATAACGGCGGCCGCGGCGTGTATTTCGACGATCCTGACGGTCACTTCCTCGAAGTGATGACCCAGCCGTATGTGCTGAACGGATAACGGAACGCATCGGCCGGCGTTGCGCCGGCCGACGTGACGGCACGAGCGACGGGCACCCGGCCGCGGGTGGCGGGTAGCGCCATCGCGTCGGACAGCGGCCCCCGCCCTGCCACCGTTACTCGGCGGCAGCCGCCGTCTTGCGCGGACGACGTGCGCGGGTCGCCGTCTTGCGAGCCGGCTTCTTCGGCTTGGTGCCGGTGGCTGCTTCACCAGCCCCTTCACCAACCGCTTCCCCGGCCGGCTCGGCCGCCGGTACGGCCGGTGCTGCGTCGTGCGACGGCTGCGCGGCACGTGCCGCCGCGACGTGGTCGTCGGCCGTCGGCGCCGCATGCTGCGCCGCAACATGGCGGTCGTCGCCATGCTCCGGGTCGCGATGTGCCGCTTCGGCGTGCTTGCCGTCCGCGCGTGCGTCGCCACCGTGCTTCGCGGCGGCGCCCTTCTTCGCACCGGCCTTCTTCGCCGCGCTCTTGCGCGCGCGCTTGCGGCCATCCTTCGCGTCACCGTGCGTCTCGACCGCTTCGGTCACTTCGGCTGCTTCGGCCGGCACGCTTGCCGCCTCGCTCGTCACGTCGACGATCGCCTCCTCCACGTCGGCCTGCTCGCGTTCAGGCGAGGCCGCTTCCGCGCGCTGCCCGCGACGTCGCGACCCGCGCTCGGCCGGTGCCGGCTCCGCGTGGCGTCCGCCGTGACCGTGGTGCGCGCCGCCCGTATCGCGGTGCGCCATCACCGGTTCGGCCACGGCCGGCTGACGCGGCCGCGACACGAACGCGCCCGACTTGTCGTCGCGGCCCACTTCGAGCAGGCCGCGCGCCTGCGCTTCGTCGAGCAGGTTGCCAAACGCGCGGAAGCCGTAATACGACTCGTTGAAGTCCGGCTTGCGGCGCTTGATCGCGCTCTTGAGCACCGACGCCCAGATCTTGCCGACGTCGTCGCGCTCCGATGCCAGCGCATCGAAGGTCTCGACCGCGAGCGCGATCGCCTCGCTGCGACGCGCTTCCAGCTCCGGCTTGCGCGATGGCTCGTCGGGCCGCTTCGCGCCGCCGTTGCCCGTGCGCTGCTGTTCGCGCTTCGCCAGCGCGCGCTGCTGCTCGCGCACCAGGTCGTCGTAGAAAATGAATTCGTCGCAGTTGGCGACCAGCAGGTCCGACGTCGACTTCTTCACGCCGACCCCGATCACCTTCTTCGCGTTCTCGCGCAGCTTCGACACGAGCGGCGAAAAGTCCGAGTCGCCGCTGATGATCACGAACGTGTCGACGTGCGACTTCGTGTAGCAGAGGTCGAGCGCGTCCACGACGAGCCGGATGTCGGCCGAATTCTTGCCCGACTGGCGCACGTGCGGAATCTCGATCAGTTCGAAGCTCGCCTCGTGCATCGACGCCTTGAAGCCCTTGTAGCGCTCCCAGTCGCAATACGCCTTCTTCACGACGATGCTGCCTTTCAGCAGCAGCCGCTCCAGCACGGGCTTGATGTCGAATTTCTCGTACTTCGCGTCGCGCACGCCGAGCGCGACGTTCTCGAAGTCGCAGAACACGGCCATGCTGACGTTGTCCAGGGGTAATGCCATGTGTACTCCAACCGGTTGGTCGCCGCGTTGTATTGCGTAGCGGCGAAGAATGCATCGCGCACATGATAGCCGGTCGGCGGGTCGATTCCGCCATCCATGCGCGCGACCGCGCGGATAACGGGTTGCGGCGCCGGCCGTTACGGAGTGGTGCAGCCCCAATTACCCGCGCGCCGCCGCCCCAAATCGACATACACTTGAGTATCGGTCGTCCGTCCCTATCTGGGAGGATGACGCATCGCGCAAGGAGCGGTTTCATGACGACGAAGGTATTGCTGATTGGCGCGACCGGCCGCACGGGTCGGGCCTGCGCGGATCTGCTGCTCGAGCAGCCGGAATTCGAGGTGACTGCGCTGGTGCGCCGGCATGGCTATGCGCTGCCGGGCGCGAAGGTCGTCGAGGCCGATCTGACGGGCGATTTCTCGCACGCGTTCCAGGGCATCTCGCACGTGATCTACGCGGCCGGCTCGGCGGAATCGGAAGGCGCCGCCGAAGAGGAGCAGATCGACCGCGACGCGGTCGCGCGCACGGCCGAGCATGCGCTCGCCTACAACGTGCAGAAGCTGGTCGTGATCAGTTCGCTGAGCGCCTACTGGCCGGAGCGCAGCGGCGACGCGCTGCGCCACTACTCGCAGATGAAGCGCGAAGGCGACGAGCGCGTGATCGCGTCGGGCATCGACTACGTGATCCTGCGCCCCGGCCCGCTCGCGGACGGGCCAGGCGTCGGCAAGATCGCGCTGACCGAGGAACCGCTCGACTCGGCGCTGCCGGTGTCGCGCCAGGATGTCGCATGGGCCGCGATCGAGGCGATCAAGCTCGGCATTTCACGCAAGGTCGTCGGTTTCGTCGGCGGCAGCGTGCCGATCGAACAGGCGTTGCGCGCGTAACACACGCCCGGGCCGCCACGGGGCGGCGCATTTCGTCGTGCCGGCGGCCCGCGATGCGGGCCGCTCGACTGCGCGCCTGCTGCCTCCGGCTTACTGCTTCGGATGCGCGTCGGCCCACGCCTTCACCGCGCCGAGCGTGTTCTCGACGTGCTTGTCGGGCGACAGGCTCGTGTATTCGTACAGCACCTTCCGCTCCGGTGAAATCACGTAGGACACGCGGTTCGCACGATCGAGCGCGGGCAGCTTCGCGTCGTATTCGCGGATGATCTTCGCGTCCGGATCGGCCGCGACCGGGAACTTGCTGCGGCACTCGCTCACCGAAAACTTCGTCAACGTGTCGATGTTGTCCGCGGATACGCCGATTACCGTCGCGCCGTAAGCCTTGTAACGATCGACCGCGTCCGCGAACGCATGTGCCTCGATGGTGCAACCCTTCGTGAACGCCGCCGGGTAGAAGTACAGCACGACCGGCCCGTGCTTCAGCGCATCGGCCAGCGAGTACGCGTAGGTCTTGCCGCCCAGCGACGCCTGCGTCGTGAAGTCGGGCGCCGTGGCGCCCGGCTTCAGTTGCGCCTGCGCAACCAGCGCATGGCCGGCCACCATCAGCGCCGCCGCGGCGCCCACCAACAGTTTTCGCTTCATCTGCGTCCTCATTTCTTATAAAGTCAGCCTCGATGTAGGCCATACTGGCGTTCGCCTGTCGAACGCCAGTGTGCATGACCCGGTCCGGCGGCAACGCCAGCCGCGGCCGACCGGTTAAAGATTCCGCCTGGTCTGCCGTTATTCCTTCCGGACAGCCGGTTCCAGCCCTTCACGTCAGCGAGATACATGGAAGCCAACAGGAAACAGACGCCACGCAAGGGCTCCTGGCGCAACGCCTTGCATACGCTGCGCCGCTTCGCCTGGTCGGGCGGCGCGCTGATGCCTGCACGCGCCGGCATGCCGCGCCGCGACGACACCGTGCGCAACTGGCTGGAACAGACGGTCGGCACGGTGGATTTCCTCGCCCATGTCGACCGCGAGCTGCGCTTTCTGTACGTGTCCGACGCAAGCCTGCGCTTCATCGGTTATCACCGCGACTACCTGCACACGCTGACGCTGCGCGACCTGATCGCGGAACAGGATACCGCGGCGCTCGAAGGTCTGCTTGCGCGCGCCGCGCGTTCCGGCCAGGTCGAAAAGGCGACGATGTGCATCGTCAAGTCGCTCACCTACCCGCTCGACGTCGAGATCCGCGCGTTCAAGAGCCGCCACCACGGCGTCGATGGCTTCGCGATCGCGGCGTTCGACGTGTCGGCCTGGCGTGCGCTCGAGGCGCGCCTGACGTACGAAATGCACCACGACCCGATGACGGGGCTCGACAATCTGTCCGCGCTCGTGCCCGCGCTGATGCGCGCGCAGCAGGCCGCCGACGAAAGCGGCACCTGCGCGGCGCTGCTGCTGCTCGACCTCGACGACTACCAGCGCATCAACCGCGCGCTCGGCTACGACGCCGGCGACACGCTGCTGCGCGACACCGCGCAGCGGCTGCAGGCGCTCGTCGCGCCCGGCGAGCAGCTCGCGCGCGTCGCGAGCGACAAGTTCGCGATCGTGTTCACCGCGCCGGACCGCGCGCGGGCAAGCGATGCCGCCGACGCGCTCGCGCGCCGGCTGCAGGCCGCGGTGCGTGAGCCTTACGCCTACCAGGGGCAGACCGTCCACCTGTCCGCGAGCATCGGCATCGCGCTGTACCCGGACGAACGCGCCGCACACCATCGCGCGCAGCATCACAGCCCGCTGCTGCGCCGCGCCGACCATGCGCTCGCGCAGGCAAAGGCGGCCGGCGGCAATGCGCTCGCGTTCCATGAGCCGGTCGACGATCCGGCCGACGCGGAACGACTGAAGCTCGAGGCCGACCTGTACGACGGCGTGCGCAACGGCGAGTTCTCGCTGCACTTCCAGCCGATCACGCGCAGCCAGTCGGGTGCGGTGGACGGCGTCGAGGCGCTGATCCGCTGGCGTCATCCCGTGCACGGCCTCGTGCCGCCGGCAACCTTCATTCCGCTCGCCGAATCGATCGGCCTCATCAACTATCTCGGCAACTGGGTGCTCAAGGCCGCGTGCATGCAGCTCGTCGCCTGGGATCGCCAGGGGCTCGCGCTGCAGTATGTGGCGGTCAACGTGTCGCCGCAGCAGTTCCGCGACCCGCGCTTCACGCAAAGCGTGCGCGAGGCGATCGCGTTGACGGGCATCGACCCGCGCCGCATCGTGCTGGAAATCACCGAAAGCCTGCTGATGCACGATCCCGTCCAGGCGAAGGGGCTGCTCGAGGAGCTGACCGCGCTCGGCATCCGCTTCGCGATCGACGATTTCGGTACCGGCTATTCGAGCCTTGCGTACCTGCAGCGCTTCCCGCTCGCGAAGCTGAAGATCGACCGCAGCTTCGTCGAAAACCTGCTGACGTCGCGCAACGACCGCGCGATCGTGTCGGCGGTGGTCGGCCTCGCGCAAACGCTCGATCTCGAGCTCGTCGCGGAAGGCGTCGAGACCGAGGCGCAGCGCGAACTGCTGACCGAGATGGGCTGCAACCACATCCAGGGCTGGCTCGTCTGTCAGGCGCTGCCGTCCGAGGAGCTCGCGCGGCGCTTCGAGGCGCAGCAGTTGCGCCTGCACGCCGCCTGACGCGCGCGGCGAACCGGATACATCCGTATGTCAATCACCGCACACCTGCCCCGCACGGCGCTGCTCGACAAGCTGTGGGCCCGGATGAACGAACGGGGCGACTTCCCGCTGCTGTCGGAGTCGCTACGCGCGACGATGGCCGCGATGAAGAACGACGATCTCGACTTCACCGCGCTCGTGAGCGTCGTGCTGTCGGATTTCGCGCTCACGCAGAAAGTCCTGCGGCTCGCCAATTCCGCGATGTACATGGCGTTCGGCGGCAACATCACGACCGTCACGCGGGCGCTGATGGTGCTCGGCATGGACACCGTCGGCCATCTCGTCGTCGGGCTCAAGCTCGTCGACCATTTCCACCAAAGCACGCCGCGCCGCATCGACGCGAAGCTCGAGCTGAACCGCGCACTGCTGTCCGGTTGCGTCGCCCGCAAGCTGACCGAGCATGCCGAGTTGCGCGGCGGCGAGGAAGCCGTCGTCTGCACGCTGATGCGTCAGGTCGGCAAGCTCCTGGTGGTGTGCTATCTCGACAGCGAGTGGGACCGGATCCGGCGCCGCGCCGCCGAGCTGAACGGCGACGAAGCGGCCGCGTGTGTCGACGTCCTGGGCGTCGGCTTCGACGAGATCGGTCTCGAGGCCGCCGCGAGCTGGCGACTGCCCGACGTGATCCGCGCCGGCATGGCCGACGGCGACGGCGGTAGCGCACACGCCGCCGGCCTCGACGAGGACGACATCGACGAAGACCGCCAGCGGCCCCGCGACGCCTGCGCCGACGACAGCCCCGAGCGCGTGCGCTGGCTGCGCGCGGTGAGCCGCTGCTCGACCGACGTCGCCGGTGCGCTCGCGATGCCTGCTGGCCCGCAGCGCGATGCGCATATCGCGGCGCTCGCGCAGCACTACGCGCAGGAGCTGGATATCGACGCCGACGCGCTGGTGGAAATCGCCGACCGGCTCGCACGCGAGGAAGCGAGCGACACCGTGATGCGCGAGATCGTCGAGCTGCGCGCGAACGCCGACGCGATCGCACGGGCGCAGCCCGACCCCGAGGCATGCCTCGAGGCCGGCCTCGCCGACCTGCGCGCGCTGCCGTCCGAACACGTGCTGACGCCGGTGCTCGCACTCGCGTCGGAAAGCCTGCTCGCGGGCCTCGCGTTCACGCGCACCGTGATGTTCGTGCGCCGTGAAGACGGCGCGTTCGCCGCGCGGCTCGGCTTCGGCCAGGACGTCGACGCGGCGCTCGACCGGCTGTGCTTCGACGAGCGGTTCGAGCCGGACGTGTTCCATCTCGCGATCACGAACTCGGTCGGCATCTTCATCGAGCAGGCGCAGGACCCGAAGATGGTGAAGCGCCTGCCCGCGTGGTATCTCAATGCGCTTCCCGGCACGCGCGCGTTCGTGCTGCTGCCGGTACGCGTCGGCACGAAGACCGTCGGCCTGCTTTACGGCGACTGGGCCGGTGCGCAGCCGGCGCGCAAGATCACGCAGCAGGAGATGAGCGTGCTGAACGAGCTCGCGCGGGAACTGGGGCGGTTCTTCCCCGCGTAACGCAAGGGGCGCCCCAAAAGCAAACCGGCCGCGAAAGCGGCCGGCTGCATCGTGCGACGGATCGAAACGCTTACTTGAGCGTGACCGGCACGCTGAAGTACTTCTTCGCGAGGTTGTCGATCGTGCCGTCGGCCTTCAGTTCCTTCAGCGCCTGATCGAGCGCCGTCTTCAGCGCCGCGTCGTTCTTGCGCAGACCGAAACCGACGCCCGAGCCGAGGATCTCCGCATCGCTGACCGTGCCGCCGGCGAAGCCGAAGCCCTGGCCTTGCGGCTTCGACAGGAAGCCCTTCGAGCCCGCCTCCGAATCCTGGAACGTCGCGTCGAGACGGCCGGACTTCAGGTCCGCGTAGGCCAGGTCCTGCGTCTGGTACGGCACGACGTCGACGCCGGCCGGCGCCCACTTCTTCTTCGCGTACGCTTCCTGGATCGTGCCCTGCAGCACGCCGACGCGCTTGCCCTTCAGCGCTTGCGGGGTCGGCAGCAGGCCGCTGCCCTGCTTCGCGATCAGCTGGTTCGGGATCGTGTAGATCGGATCGGTGAACGCGATCGCGTGCTTGCGCTGGTCGGTGATCGTCATGTCCGAGTTGATCGCGTCGAACTTGCGCGCCTGCAGCGCGGGGATCAGGCCGTCGAAGTCGTTCTCGACCCACACGCACTTCGTCTTCAGCTTCGCGCACACCGCGTTGCCGATGTCGATGTCGAAGCCGGTCAGCTTGCCGTCGGGCGTCTTGTATTCGAACGGCGCGTACGAGGCCTCGACGCCGAACCGGATCTCCTTCAGATCCGCAGCCATCGCGCTGCCTGCCGCCACGGCCGATGCCGCCACTACCGCGTGCGCGGCCACTTTACGCCAATCCAACTTCATCAGGTGTTCTCCTCGATACTCGAATGTTCCGGAACTACGGGCGCATGCATCATTGCAGGGTCGGATGACAACCACAATGCCGATGCCGCGCCTTGATGCGGCGCAACAGCCGCAAGGCCGCGATTGTACCAATCCGCGAGGCCCGATACGGCAAAGCGGCCGCCGGCACACGATGCTGCACTGCATGCGCGATGACGACCGGATACGCCGTCGAACTTGCAAGACGATGTCGCAAATACGCAAGGCGCGACGCGCGGGCCGTCTGCGCGGCATGCGGGCGTCGACGCACTTCGGGGATGCTGCCGGACGATGCGCGGGCGACGGATCGCCGTAGCCGCGCACCGCCGGTCTTCCGTCAGACGAGTGCGGCGAGCGTCTCGCGCGTGGTGTCGACGACGAGCAGGCCCGCGCGCAAACCCGGCTTCACGGTCGGATTCGGAAACACGATGCGCTCCTCGTCGTGCTGCACCGTGTAGCGGTAGTCGCCGTCCTGCGCGAGCACGGTGCCGCGCGCGAACGCGGTGAAGTTCGCGACGTCGGCCGCGACGAACAACTCGAGCGCGTCGCTCTGCTTCGTGATCTGGTCGATCACCGTGAACACGCGCGGCAACGGCGGAGGGTCGACGTCGCGCGGCGCGCCCGAGACGAGGTTGCGCACCGCATGATCGGCCGACGCGAAGCGCGACAGATCGTTCTGGCCGAACGGCCGCACCTTGCCGAGTTCGAGCGTGCACGCGTGCGCGCCGCAATGCTCGGCCGTGTAATGCGAATACGTATTGCCCTTCGCGCTATGCAACAGCACGGCCGCGATGCGCGCATCGCCGAGCCATTCGACCATCGCGCGGGTCGGCGGCGTGCCCGTGTGCGGCAGCAGCGCGAACTGCTCGAACACCGATGCGCGGATCGCCGTGTGCATGTCGATGTGCCAGCGCGCACCGCCCGCCGGCGCGGCCGCGAAGAACGCGGCAGCCGCCGCTTCGAGTTGCACCGCGCGCGGCGCCTCGCGGCTCGCGGGCACTTGCGCGTGACGGCCGCTGAACAGGCGGTTCAGGTCGTCGTCGAGATAGCGTTCGCCCGCGCGCATCGCCGGCACGTTGCCGAGCACGACGAGCAATCGGCACGCGAGCGGCAGCGTGCCTGCCGCGAGATCGCGCACGAGCATCGACAGCAGCTCGATCGGCGCAGTCTCGTCGCCATGCACGCCGGCCGACACGAGCACGCTCGCCGCGTCGCCGGCCCCATTGGCCGAAGCCGGCGCGAGTTGGAGCAGCCCGTCGCCGAGCCATTGCCAGCGCACCGCACCGCCCGCGCCCGTGCCGTCCGTCACGGGCGGCGCGCCGCCCGCGAGCGTGAACGCGAGAAAATCGTCGAGCAGCGCGGCGCCCGGCATGCCGGACTCAGCGCTGGAAGTCATACAGCGACCCGACGCGCAGGATCTGCGTGAGTTCGTCGAGCGCCGTGCGCGATTCGTCGAGCAGCGTCGGATCGGCGAGGTCTTCCGGTGCGAGACGGTCGCGGTAGTGCTTTTCGATCCACGCGTCGAGCGACGCGAACAGCGTGTCGTTGATCCACACGTTCGACGTGACGGCCGCGCGCTCGGCCTCGTTCAGCACGACGCGCAGGCGCAGGCACGCGGGGCCGCCGCCGTTCTTCATGCTTTCGCGCAGGTCGAACACCAGCACGTCCCGGATCGGCCCGTTGCCGGCCGCGAGCTGGTCCAGATAGGCGGCGACGTTCGCGTTCTCGCGGCACTCCTGCGGCACGACGAGCACCTGCGAGCCGTCCGCGCGCGACAGCAGCTGGCTGTTGAACAGATACGACGTGACAGCGTCGTTCACGCTCACGGCCGCATCGGGCACCTCGATCACGTTCAGGCGCGCGCCGCGCGCGTCGAGCGCGGCGGTCAGCGTGTCGTAGATCGCCTGCTTGTTGACGAACGCGCGCTCGTGCGTGAACAGCGTGTCGCGGTTGCCGACCGAGATCACGTCGTTGTGGAACACGCCTGCATCGATCACGTCCGGATCCTGCTGCGCATAGACCGTCGCCGTCTCGGCGAGACCGTGGCGATGCGCGACCGCGCGGCTCGCCTCGAAGGTCTGGCGCGCCGGGAAGCGCTTCGGCTCCGGGCCGCGGCGATATTCCGCGCGGCCGTATACGAAGAACTCGACGCCCGGCTGGCCGTATTCCGCGCAAAAGCGCGTATGGTTCGCGGCCCCCTCGTCGCCGAGTGCCGGCGTGCCCGTCAGCGCCTCGTGCACCGCGAAGTGCGCGGGATCGGCGAACAGCGTCGACAGCGTGCGGCGCGTCGCTTCGTGCTCGATCGCGCGATGCAGCTTGCTGCACAGGTTGGCCGGCGTGAAGTGCACGCGGCCGTCGCTCGTGTCGGCCGACGGGCTGACGGTGGCCGCGTTCGCGGTCCACATTGCCGACGCCGAGCTCGCCGCGGCGAGCAATTCGGGCGCCTGCTTCGCGGCCTTCGCGATCACGTCCGCGTCCTTGCCGGAGAAGCCGAGCTCGCGCAACAGGCGCAGCGACGGGCGCTCCTGCGGCGGCAGCACGCCTTGCGCGAAGCCGAGATCCGCGAGCTGCTTCATCTTGCGCAGCCCCTGCTTCGCGGCGGCCTTCGGGTTCGCGGCCGACTTCTCGTTGTTGAGCGACGCCACGTTACCGAACGACAGCCCGGCGTAGTTGTGGGTCGGGCCGACGAGTCCGTCGAAATTGGCTTCTTGTGCGTTCATCGTCGTTCCCTCGATCAGAAATGCAGGCCCGGCGACAGGCTCGCGGGCAAGGTCAGTTCGGTGCTTTCCACCGACGCCATCGGATACGCGCAATAGTCGGCCGCGTAGTACGCGCTCGGCCGATGATTGCCCGAGCGGCCCGTGCCGCCGAACGGTGCGGCGGACGATGCACCGTTGGTCGGGCGGTTCCAGTTGACGATCCCCGCCCGGATCGTGCGGCGAAAGTGGTCCCATGCCTGCGCGTCGTCGGCCAGCAAGCCGGCGGACAGGCCGAACGCCGTGTCGTTCGCGCGCTCGATCGCTTCGTCGAACGTCGCGTAGCGGACGATCTGCGCGAGCGGGC
The DNA here is from genome assembly GCF_003858025.1 of Burkholderia sp. Bp9004. NCBI lineage: Bacteria > Pseudomonadati > Pseudomonadota > Betaproteobacteria > Burkholderiales > Burkholderiaceae > Burkholderia > Burkholderia sp. Bp9004. The sequence continues at coordinate 81,205 of NZ_QTQD01000009.1, forward strand.
CGAAATGCTCTTCGTCGGGCAGGTTCGCCACGCCGGTCACGTCGATGATCGACGCGTTCACGAAACCGAGGCGCGGATCGCGCTGCGTCATCGCGATGATCGGCTTCGCGCCCTGCTCGATCAGACGCGACTGCGCGTCGACGAGCTTCGCGGCCGCGCGTGCCGAGATCACCGCGCCCATGAACGGCTGCGGATCGGCGTCGAACACGTCGGCCGTGATCTTCGACGTGACGTCGGCGAAACGTGCGAGGAAGCGGTCGCCGAACGCGCCTTGCGGCACGAAGATGCGGCGTGCGCACGTGCAGCGCTGGCCGGCCGACAGGAACGCCGACTGGATCGTGTGATGCACGGCCGCGTCGATGTCCTCGACTTCGCCGATCACGAGCGGGTTGTTGCCGCCCATCTCGAGCGCGAGCACGATTTCCGGACGGCCGCCGAACTGCTTGTGCAGCAGCGTGCCGGTGTCCGAGCTGCCGGTGAAGAACAGCCCGTCGATCTGCCGATGATTCGCGAGCGCGATGCCCGTGTCCTTCTCGCCCTGCACGAGGTTCAGCACGCCGGCCGGCAGCCCGGCTTCCTGCCACACCTCGACCGTCGCGCGCGCGACGCCCGGCGCGAGCTCCGACGGCTTGAACACGACCGTGTTGCCCGCGATCAGCGCCGGCACGATATGGCCGTTCGGCAAGTGGCCGGGAAAATTGTACGGGCCGAACACCGCGACGACGCCGTGCGGACGATGGCGCAGCACCGCGACGCCGTCGGCCATGTCCTGGCGCTTCTCGCCGGTGCGTTCCTGGTACGCCTGGATCGAGATGCCGACCTTCGCGGCCATCGCCGCGACTTCGGTGCGCGCTTCCCACAGCGGCTTGCCCGTCTCGCGGCCGATCGCGGTGGCGATCGCTTCCTTGCGCTCGGTGAGCAGCGCCGCGAAGCGCTTGGCGATCGCGCAGCGCGATTCGAAGTCGAGTGCCGACCAGCCGGCGAATGCGCGACGCGCGCTCGCGACCGCGCGGTCGACGTCGGCCGCCGATGCGCTGTCGCCCTGCCATGCGATCGCGTCGGTGCCCGGGTTGCGCGAAGCGAAGACGGGGCCCGAGCCTGCGACCCAGGCGCCGTCGATGAAGAGTTCCGTCATGATTCGTTTATCCCTGTTTGACTTTGAGCGGCAGCACGCGGACCGGATCGCCGGCCTTCACGTCGAGCGCGGCGGCATCGTCGGCCGACAGCACGAACGAGCCATTCGCGACCACGCCCGGCGCGACGCCGACGCGGAAATCGCCGAGCGACGTATTCGACACGAGCGACTTCGGCGGATGGCCGCCCCACGCATCCTCTCGCGCATCCGGCTCGCCGATCGCGACCGGCACGACGACGCTTTCGCGCACCGTGCGCAGGTCGTTGACGTGGCATTCGAGCACCGGGCCCGCGTCGAAGATATCGACGTGATTCTGGTAGCGCAGCCCTTCCGCTTCGAGCATCTTGCGGGCCGGCAGCGTGTCGCGGTGCGTGAGGCCGACCGCGTCCTGCGCGTCCTGCGGCAGCAGGTCGACGTACACCGGATAGCGCGGCATCAGTTCCGCGAGGAACGACTTGCGGCCGTGCGAGCTCAGGTAGTCGGCCGCGTTGAAATCGATCTGGTAGAAGTGCGAACCGACCGCGCGCCAGAACGGCGACGTGCCGTCCTCGTCGAAGTGGCCGCGCAGCTCCGCGCAGATGCGTTCCGGAAAGCGGTCGCGGAACTGCGCAATGAACATGAAGCGCGAGCGCGACAGCAGGCCGCCGACGCCGCCCGTGCGATAGCGCGGGCTCAGGAACAGCGAGCACACTTCCGCGTAGCCAGTCAGGTCGTGCGAGATGTTCAGCGCGTGCATCCGCGTCCACACGCCGAGCTCCTGGCTCGCATGCACGACCGTGCTCACGCGATAGTTGTAGAACGGCTGTTCGAGGCCGACCTGCGACTCGATCCCGCACACGCCCGCGATGTCGCCCGTCTTCGAATCTTCCATCACGAAGAAGTAGCCGGCTTCGCCCGGCGCGGCCTCGCCGTCGAGCGTGCGACGCGTACGTTCGATGCGCGCGGCGAGCGCGTCGCGGTCGGGCTTGAACGTGGTCAGGCCCGGCCCGGTTTCCTTCGCGAGCGACACGAGCGCGTCGACGTCGCCCGTTTGTACGACCCGAACGACGATCATGCTGCGTCTCCCTTCATCTCTTCATCGTCGCGGCGATGCAGCGGCACGCAGCGCACGACATCACCATCCTTCACATCGAGCGCCGCGCGCACGTCGCCGGCCAGCGGCGCGTCGGCCGTGTCGCCCGGCAGGTCGGCCAGCACGCAGCGGAACGATTCGCCGCTGCCCGTCGACACCATGTACGCGACATCGCCCTGCTGACGCGCGGCTTCGCGCACGGTGCGCTCCGCGCCGTGCTTCACGCATGCGGTGCGGTCGACCTGCGCGGTCAGCACCGGGCCCGCGTCGAAGATGTCGACGAAGCGGTCCGGCTCGAAACCTTCCTCGAGATGGATGTCGTAGGCGAGCAGTGCCGTTTCGTTCGGCTCGCCGAGCACGCGCTGCGCCGCTTCCGGCAGCAGCGGCACGTAGAGCGGATACGCCGGCATCACTTCCGCGATGAACGTGCGGCTGCGGCCGCCCGACGCGATGTCGACGTCGGTGAAGTTGCGGCCGAAGAACTTGCGGCCCACCGCTTCCCAGAACGGCGATGCGCCCGTGTCGTCGCTCACGCCGAGCAGCAGCGTGAACACTTCCGGCGTGAAGCGGCGGCGGTTGGCGGCGATGTACATCATCCGCGCACGCGAAATCAGGTGGGCGGCCGCGTCGCCGCGCAGCGACGGATCGACGTAGAAGCCCGCCAGCCGGCTCTTGCCGGTCAGCTCATGCGACATCGTGAGCGCGTGGATCTTGCGGTTCACGTGCAACTCGCGCGACGCGTGGATCAGTGCGTCGTTGCGGAACGCGTAGAACGGTTCCGAGTAGCCGGCCGCGGCCACGATGCTCGCCGTGCCGAGCAGCTTGCCCGTCGACGAATCCTCGAGCACGAAGAGATAGAACTCTTCGCCGGCGAAATCGACGTCCGCGCGAAACGAATCCTCGGAGAGCGCCACGCGCGCTTCGAGCGCCGCGCGGTCGTGCGGCAGCGAGTGCAGGACCGGCTGCGCGGTGCGCGCCATGTGCGCGAGCGCATCGAGATCCGTGAGTTTGCCGGGGCGAACAAATAGCATCGTCGTTCCTGTCTGCGATGGGTGCGCCGATCAGCGCGCGGTGGCTTCCTGGGCCGCGAGCACCTGCTCGACTGCCTTCTCGAAGCGCTTCATGCCTTCGTCGAGCAGGTCGAACGGGATCACGAGCGACGGGACGAAGCGCAGCACGTTCGGGCCCGCGATCAGCATGATCAGGCCGTTCTCGGCGGCGGCGGCGACGAAGTCCTTCGCGCGGCCGTCGAATGCGGCGGTGAGTTCCGCGCCGACCAGCAGGCCCTTGCCGCGGATGTCCTTGAAGATGCCAAAGCGTGCGTTGATGCGTTCCAGCGCGCCCTTCAGCCGAACGCTGCGTTCGCGCACGCCTTCGAGCAATGCAGGATCGCCGATCAGTTCGACGACCTTGTCCGCGATCGCCGACGCGAGCGGGTTGCCGCCGTACGTCGTGCCGTGCACGCCGACCTTGAAGTGTGCGGCCAATTCGTTCGTCGTCAGCATCGCGCCGATCGGGAAGCCGTTGCCGAGCGCTTTCGCGGTCGTGAGGATGTCCGGCGTGACGCCCGTGTCCATGTACGCGTAGAACTGGCCCGTGCGGCCGACGCCCGTTTGCACTTCGTCGAAGATCAGCAGTGCGTCGTTCGCGTCGCATGCTTCGCGCAGTGCCTTCAGGAAGGCCGGATCGGCCGGGATCACCCCGCCTTCGCCCTGCACCGGCTCGACGATCACCGCGCAGGTTTGCGGGCCGATCGCGGCCTTCGCGGCTTCGATGTCGTTGAACGGCAGGTGCTTGATGCCGGCCGGCACCGGGCCGAAGCCTTCCGAGTATTTCGGCTGGCCGCCGACGCTGACCGTGAAGAACGTGCGGCCGTGGAACGACTGGACGAACGACACGATTTCGTATTTGTCGGCGCCATGGCGGTCGAATGCGACGCGGCGTGCGAGTTTCAGCGCGGCTTCGTTCGCTTCCGCGCCCGAGTTCGCGAAGAACGCGCGGTCGGCGAAGGTCAGCGATTCGAGGCGCTTGGCGAGGCGCAGCACCGGCTCGTTCGTGTAGCCGTTGCCGATGTGCCAGAGCTTGCGGCCTTGTTCGTCCAGGACCTTCAGCAGTTCCGGGTGGCCGTGGCCCAGCGACGTCACTGCGATGCCGCACGCGAAATCCACATACTCGCGGCCGGCCGTGTCCCACACGCGCGAGCCCTCTGCACGGTCCGGCACGAACGGCGCGGGGGAGAATACCGGCACCATCACTTCATCGAATGTCTGGCGGGTCACGGTCGAGGTCGTCATGGTCGTTCCTTTCGGTTTCGTAAGAGGGTTCAACAGGATCAAGTTTAGGTAAGGGTGACGCAAGCGTCTTGCGGATTTGCGACGGGTTCTATCGGAAGCGCTTTTCTTCGGTCTATTTTGCCCTTCCCGGCGGGGGGGTCGGGGGTGGCGGTGTTTTTTTGGGGGCTTCTCGGGTGGTGCGCCCACGTTCTTCGCGAAGCACCTGTGATCGTGTCGGTCTATTAGCGTCGCCCCTGCGCGGGGCGGCGGTTACTTTTCTTTGTCTTGCCAAAGAAAAGTAACCAAAAGAAAGGCGCTGTGAAAACGCATGACCTCCCGGTGCCGTGGTCAACAAAGTGGCCCTCGCCTAAGTGTCCGCGCCAGTCAGGAAACCGGAGTGGTTCGAGCAATGGTTCTGACTCGTCGCACCACCCGACGGAGCGGTATACCGCCCGCTAGCTCCATCCTCGCTTCGCTCGGCTGCAAGGTACATCCCCTCAGGCAGCACTATCGAAATAATCCACGCCCAGAATCCGGGACGCATGCGATCCGCATCCCTTACTTCAGAAAAAGGGACGCACTCAACGCACATGCGGAAACGCGCGCCGGCATAGCGCCGCTGGCCCAGCATTGATGGCAGACAACCGGCCCGACCATACAAACGGCGAGCGTGCCGGCCCCGGCAATGCTTCGCGAGTGGAAGCACATAAACGCAAACCGCGCGGCTTGAAGTACCTTGCAGCCGAGCGAAGCGAGGATGGAGCTCGCGGGCGGTATACCGCTTTGTTGTGTGGTGAGAGGTGTCAGAACCATTGCTCGAACCACTCCGGTTTCCTGATTGGCGCCGACACTTTTAGGCGAGGGCCACTTCGTGGGCCACGGCACCGGGAAGTCATGCGTTTTCACAGCGCCTTTCTTTTGGTTACTTTTCTTTGGCAAGACAAAGAAAAGTAACCGCCGCCCCGCGCAGGGGCGACGCTAATAGACCGACACGATCACAGGTGCTTCACGCCAACCGGCGAGCAACCCACGAGAATCAATCCTTCGCCCCGCGCTCGACCAACGCCCCCCCGCGAGGCTCACTCCCGGTTTGCTTTTCGAGCCAGGCTCGCCGGTCCTCGCGTGGCGTCACGCCGAACCGCTCCCGATAGGCATTGGAAAAATGCGCAGCAGAAGAAAACCCACAAGCGAGACTGACCTGCACGACCGATTTGCTCGTGCGCTGCAACTGCGTCCTTGCCTTGAGCAACCGGAGATTGAGGTAATACTTGGAGGGCATCGCCCCGAGATACTGCCGAAAGAGCCTTTCGAGCTGCCGCCGCGACACGCCCACGAGCCCGGCGATCTCGTCGGTCGTCAGGGGATCCTCGATATTGGCTTCCATCAACAGCAATGCATCGTTCAGCCGAGGATGCCGCTCGCCCGGCGCAGTCACGAAAGGAATCCGCTGCCGCTCCTCGCCGCTGCGCAGCGTGCCGGCCCCGAGCGCATCGGCAATCCGCTCACCGAGATCGGGCCCATGTTCCCGGCCGATCATGGCCAGCATGAAATCCACGGTAGCCTGCCCACCCGCGCAGGTCGCGCGGTCCCGATCGATCTCGAAGATCTGCTGCGTGACGATCGACCGCTCGAACTGCTCGGCGAACTGCTGATACGTCTCCCAGTTCACGCTCACGCGATATCCGGAAAGCTGTCCGGCCATCGCAAGCCACCACACGCCGTGATGAATGCCGGTCACGACCGGCGTCCGCTGCCCGACCCGCGCGAGACTCGCGAGAAACAACCGGTAGTCGGCAAACTGCTGAAACCGCTCCGACACGACGATCAGCCAGTCGCACGCGATCGCATCGTTGAACGCCGCATCGGCATGCCACTGCGCCCCGCCGACGAGCGGCACCGGCCGCCCGTCCCACGAACACACCTGCCAGCGATACAGCAAGCGCCCGTCGATCTCGTTCGCGAGATGCAACGCATCGACGATCGGACCCACGCCCGACATCGACACGGGCGGCAATGCAACGATCACCACCTGCGTCGTGCGGGTGGCGCCTGCGGGACGAGACACCGGTACCACGTATGAAACCCGCCCTTCGCGTTACTTGAGACTGCCCGACAGGAACTGCTTCAGACGCTCGCTCTGCGGACGCACCAGCACCTCCTTCGGATCACCCTCTTCCTCGGTCCGCCCCTGATGCAGGAACATCACGTGGTTCGACACGTTGCGCGCGAAACCCATCTCGTGCGTGACGACGATCATCGTGCGGCCTTCCTCGGCCAGCTTCTGCATCACCTTCAGCACTTCGCCGACCAGTTCCGGGTCGAGCGCCGAGGTCGGCTCGTCGAACAGCATCACGTCGGGATGCATCGCCAGCGCACGCGCGATCGCGACACGCTGCTGCTGGCCGCCCGAAAGATGCGACGGATACTGCTTCTCGACGCGCGGCGCGAGGCCGACCTTTTCGAGATACTCGCGCGCACGCTCCTCGGCTTCCTTCTTCGAAATGCCGAGCACGTGCACCGGCGCTTCCATCACGTTCCCGAGCACGTTCATGTGCGCCCACAGATTGAAGTGCTGGAACACCATCGCGAGCTTCGTGCGGATGCGCTGCAACTGCTTGTGATCGGCAACCTCGAGCGCGCCGGCGCGGTCGGTCTTCGTGCGCACCGCCTCGCCGTCGACGACGATCTGCCCCGCATTCGGCCGCTCGAGAAAATTGATGCAGCGCAGGAACGTGCTCTTGCCCGAACCGCTCGCACCGATGATGCTGATGACGTCGCCCGCCTTCGCGTTCAACGATACGCCCTTGAGCACCTCGTTGTCGCCGTAGCGCTTGTGAATGTCGACCGCTGCAAGCTTGACGGAAGCGGACGCGCTCGTTTGAGTGATCTCGGCCAACTGGCTCTCCTCGAAGTGAAATCAATGACGGCCGGCCGCGAGATACGCGAGCCAGTGGCGCTCCGCCCGGCGAAATGCCGCGACGAGTGCGAACGATACCGCAAGATAGATCAGCGCGGCGATTCCGAACGACTGGAACGCCATGTAGGTCGCGGAATTGGCGTCGCGCGCGACCTTCAGGATGTCGGGCACGGTCGCCGTGAACGCGACGGTGGTCGCGTGCAGCATCAGGATCACCTCGTTGCTGTACAGCGGCAGCGCGCGGCGCAGCGCCGACGGCAGGATCACCCGGCGGTACATCGTGAACGGCGACATCCCGTAAGCACGCGCTGCCTCGACCTCGCCGTGCGGAATCGCGCGAATCGCGCCGGCGAAGATCTCGGTCGTATACGCGCAGGTGTTCAGCGCGAACGCGAGGATCGCGCAATTGAAGCCGCTGCGGAAAAACGCGTCGAGCAGCGAGTGCGACCGCACGAACTCGAGGCTGTACATGCCCGTGTACATCAGCAGCAGTTGCACGTAGAGCGGCGTGCCGCGGAACACGTACGTGTAGAACCGCACCGGCATCGAAAGCCACTTCTTCTTCGATACGCGCGCGACCGCGAGCGGCACTGCGCACACGAAGCCGAGCGAAATCGACGCGACGAGCAGCCACAACGTCACCGCAAGGCCGGAGAGGCGCTGGCCGTCCCAGTAAAGGAACGCCTGGCCGAATTCCTGGAGGATCTCGATCATAGTTCTGCGTGCCGCACGCCCATGGAATAACGCTTCTCGAGCTGGATCAGCACGAGGTTGGAAACGGTCGTGATCGCGAGGTAGATCAGCGCCGCGACGAGGATGAAGAAGAACATGTTGAACGTGCTCTTGCCGGCGTCCTGCGCGGCCTTCACGACGTCCGCGAGACCGATGATCGACACCAGCGCGGTCGCCTTCACAAGCACCTGCCAGTTGTTGCCGATGCCCGGCAGCGCGAAACGCATCATCTGCGGAAACATGATCCGCACGAACACGCGCATGCCGCTCATCCCGTACGCCGCGCCGGCCTCGAGCTGGCCGCGCGGCACCGACAGGAACGCACCGCGGAACGTCTCGGTGAAGTACGCGCCGTAGATGAAGCCGAGCGTCAGCACGCCGGCGACGAACGGGTCGATGTCGATCTGGTCCCAGCCGACGAGGTCGGTGAACTGGTTCAGCCAGATCTGGATGCTGTAGAACAGCAGCAGCATCAGGACGAGATCGGGCACCGAGCGGATGAGCGTCGTATAACCGGTCGCGATCGCTCGCAGCACCCGGTTGTGCGACAGCTTCGCCACCGCGCCGATCAGCCCCAGCGCCACCGCGGCGGCGAGCGACAGCACCGACAGTTCGATGGTCTGCACGGTGCCGGCCCAGAGAACAGGACCAAAGCCGTAAAGGAACACGCGCGTCTCCAGTGTTGATATGAACACCGGCGCGCATACCTTTCCGCGCCGGGCTGACGCGGATAGTCGCAAGCGAAATTGATTGCCTCAAATCACCGTGCACGCGATTGCTGCGCCGCAGCAATTCGTCCCACCATTTGCAGGCACGGCCTACGCCACTGTTTCAAAAGGAAAAAAGCCGCTTCCTGACAGTCGGATGACACGCAGGGAAGCGGACTTTTTGCAATTTTCCGGTCGCTTTTTCGATATAGCGCCGCAGCCGGTCTCACCGCCCCTTCAGGATGTCGGAGCGCGAAGTCGTATAGACAAGCCCGTCCGGGCCGAAATGAACGTTAAAGAATGCGTCGGTGTTCACGCCGTCCTCGAGCCAGCGCCAGCTCCACACCGTCTCGGGTTTCAGCGGGTACTGCGCGATGTCGCCCGGCTTGCCGAGCAGGCGCCGCACCTCGTCCTCGGTCATCCCGGGACGCACCTTCGCGAAATTCTCGGCGGTCAGCACCTGCGTCGCGCCCGTGTAGTGCCCGCTCGCGTCGAGGTCGACGAACCAGGTCTGGTTGCCCATCGGGCCGCGCGGATATTCGAGGCGCTTCGAGCCGTCGGTGAAGGCGCGCTCGGTCTCGGGCTTGCCCATCGTGGCGCGCACGTCGGCTTCGGTGGATACGCCGGCCTTCAGCCCCTTGAGCAGCAGCGGTGCCGGCTTGATCGCGTTGAAAAAGTCCCTGATGCGTTGCACGTCGAAATTGCCTTGCTTGTCGTCGCAGCCGGTCAGCGCCAGCGCGGCGGCCAGCATCGTCACGGGAAGAAGCCGGAAACGGAAAATCATCAGAAGAAATGCGCGTCGAGAAAACACGCGGCAAGGATACCCGCGCGACGCCAAAAGCGCGAGACGGGCGCGCGGCCCGTCTCGTGTTCAATGCATCGTTTCGGTTTCCACCTCGGCCTCGCGGCTCGCCTGCGCCGCGCGCGCCCCGGCCGGCGCGGCCTTGATCCGGCGGCGCGTGCGCACCAGTTCGGCCAGCTGCCACGAACCGAGCGCCAGGCAGCCGAACAGCACCTCGCGGCCGCGCTTGACCAGCGCGAGCGACAGCGCCGTCTCGCGATCGACGCCGAACATCTGCGCGAGCAGCACGACGGTCGCCTCCTGCACGCCGAGACCGCCCGGCACCATGAACGCCGCATGCCGCACGGCCTGCGTCATCGCCTCGATGGCGATCGCGCCGCCGATCGATACCGGATGGCCGAGCAGCGCGAGCGCCCAGTAAATTTCGAGCGCGCCGAGCACATAGCCGGACAGCTGCCAGAAGAACGCGCTGAACAGCAGGCCGGTGCGCGACATCAGGCCATCGATGTCGGCGTCGAGCCGCTTGCCGTCGACGCCCTGCAGCAACCGGTGCGAATCGCCGAGCAGACGCCCCGCGAATCGCTCGATCGCGTGGAAGATTCCGCCGCGCCGCATCAGCACGACGCCGAGCACCGGCAGCGGCAGCGTCAGCAGCAGCGCGAGGCCGATCGTGCCGCCGCCCATGTCGTGCGTCGTCGCGAGCAGCAGCACGAGGCCGAGCGCGGCAAACGCATACTGGACCACGATCGTCACCAGCACCTCGACGATCACCGACGCGGTCACGCGGCTCGCATCGGGCACCTGCCAGCGCGCCATCCGGATCCCGACCAGCTCGCCGCCGATCCCGACCACCGGCAGCAGCCGGTTCACAGCTTCGCGCACGGTCGCGACCCACCACAGGAACGACAGCGGCGCGCGCCGGTCGAGCAACTGGTGCCACGCATACGCGTCGAGCAGCAGCGGCAGTGCGTGGAACGGCACGAGCCACAGCAGCGCGAAACCGGCGCGCTCGAGCATCTGGGTAACGTCGCCGATGCCTTCGTGCAACCCGAGCGCGAGGAGGATGCCGATGCCGAGCGGCCAGCCGAGCCATTTGATCCACTTGGTCATGACGGCTGCGCTCCCGGTGCGCGCGACGATTGCGCGCCGCGCCGCACTGCGGGCTGGCCGAATACGTCGGCAAAACCGCCGGTCGCGACGCCTGCGGCCTTCAGCGCGGCCGCGACGCGCGGCGACAGCAGCGCGTCCAGTTCGTCGACCGGACGGTAATCGGCCATGGTCGGCGTGATCGGGCCGTCGCCCGCTTCGGCCGGATGACAGTAGATCTCGCCGACTCCGGGCGGCAGCTTGGTCAGCGCGTCGAGCAGCACGGCCTCGTCCATCGCGCCCGTATGCTCGATCCCGACCACATAGTCGTTATGTGCGAGCCCCGCGCGGTCGAGCCGCGCGCGCACCAGCGCGATCCACGGCTTGAGCAGCGCGGGCGCGCTCGTTTCGTACGGCAGCCGCACCGCGCGCAGCCCGTAGTCGCGGCCGATCTCGATGATCATCGACAGCACGGTCGGATGCAGGTGGAAATGCTTGTGCGCGTTCACGTGGTCGAGCGGCAGGCCGCTCGCCGCAAAAACTTCGAACTGCGCGCGGATCTCGCGGCGCAGCTGCGCGCGCACGTGCGGCAGGAAGAAGAAGCGGCAGCCGTCCTTCGCCATCGCGTCGCCGAACCGCCCGTCGGGGCCGACGAGCGCGGGGATCTCATGCGCGGGCAGCGTGGCAGGCCCGTCCGCGAGGACCAGATGCAGGCCGACCGCGAGTGACGGCAGGCGCCGCGCGCGTTCGATCGCATCCTGCGCCGCGGGCGCACCGACCATCAGGCTCGCGGCGTTCAGCACGCCGTCGCGATGCGCGCGCTCGACCGCCGCGTTGACGCGCGGGTGCAGCCCGAAGTCGTCCGCGGTGAAGATCAGCGCCCGCGCCGCCCGCTGCGTCGTCACGAATCAGGCCTCGTGCGCGCGCAGGAAGCGGAAGAACTCGACGCCTTCGCGCAGCCGGCGCTTCATCATGTCCCAGCTCGTCAGCATTTCGCGGACGATCTCCCAGATCTTCGACGGACGGAAGTAGAACTGGCGATAGAACTGCTCGAGGTGGTGATAGATCTCGTCGCGCGACAGGTGCGCATAGCCGATCGCCGCCAGCTGCACGCCTTCCTTGCTCACCAGGTTGATGGTCTTGTTCTCTTCCATCCAGCCGTTTTCCACGGCCTGCTTGTAGAGCGTCGTGCCCGGATACGGCGCGGCGAGCGACACCTGGATCGTGTGCGGATTGATTTCCTTCGCGTACTCGATCGTCTTCTTGATGGTTTCCTGCGTCTCGCCCGGCAGGCCGAGAATGAAGGTGCCGTGGATCTTGATGCCGAGCTTCTTGCAGTCCGCGCTGAAGCGGCGCGCGAAATCGGTGCGCACGCCCTTCTTGATGTTCACGAGGATCTGGTCGTCGCCGGATTCGAAGCCGACCAGCAGCAGGCGCAGGCCGTTTTCCTTCATGACCTTCAGCGTCTTGTACGGCACGTTCGCCTTCGCGTTGCACGACCACGTCATGCCGAGCTTGCCCAGGCCGATAGCGATGGCTTCGGCGCGCGGCAGGTCGTCGGTGAAGGTGTCGTCATCGAACATCAGTTCCTTCACTTCGGGCATGTTGTCGCGGATCCACTTCGCTTCGGCGAGCACGTTCTCGACCGAGCGCGTGCGGTAGCGGTGGCCGCTGACCGTCTGCGGCCACAGGCAGAACGTGCAGCGCGACTTGCAGCCGCGGCCCGTATAGATCGACACGTACGGGTAGTTCAGGTAGCCGATGAAGTAGTTGTCGATCTTCAGGTCGCGCTTGTAGACGGGCGCGACGAACGGCAGTTCGTCCATGTTCTCGAGGATCGGACGCGCTTCGTTGTGCTCGATCGAGCCGTCCTTCGCGCGCCAGCTCAAGCCCTTGATCTCGGGGAACGGCTTGCCTTCGGCGATTTCCTTGCAGGTGTAGTCGAATTCCTCGCGGCACACGAAGTCGATCGCCTCGCTCGCCGTGAGCGAATTGTGCGGATCGACCATCACCTTCGCGCCCACCATGCCGACCAGCATCGACGGCTTCATCTTCTTCAGATCCTGCGCGAACATCGCGTCGGTCGGGAAGGACGGCGTGCTCGTGTGGATGATCACGAGATCGTAGTCGTTGGCGATCTTCAGCGTCTCTTCGACCGACAGGCCGTCGGCCGGCGCGTCGACGACGCGGCTGCCCGGCACGAGCGCCGCCGGCTGCGCGAGCCACGTCGGGTACCAGAAGGAACGGATTTCGCGCTTCGCCTGGTAGCGCGAACCGGCTCCGCCGTCGAAGCCGTCATACGAAGGGGCCTGCAAGAACAGCGTTTTCATGAATGCTCCGGTAGCCTGCATAGTTCGATTCGTTTTCAACGATTCAGTCAATCAACCGCGGGCCGCCCTGCCGGCGCCCGCCTCTCTGTCATGTCGCGTCGCGCGGGCGTTGCCGCGCGGCGCGTCTCGGCCTTCGGGCCGGATTCGATCGGGACCGCACGCATGGCCGGCTCCCTCGGGGAACGCACCTCAGCGGCCGTCCCCGCCTTCCACTGCCGCCGTCGCGCGTTCGCCGCCGACGACCGTCATCCTCGCGCCACGCCATACGACGTGCGTGCCGAACGCGGCCGCGAGCCATTCGAGCGCGAGCAGCGTGTCGCGCACCGCGACGAGCGGCAGATCGCGCCAGAAGGCGCACCAGCCGTCCTCGCCGCGCGCGTGCAGCACGAGCCGCCCGAACGCACCGACGACGGCCGCGCCACCCGCCAGCGTCCCGGCGACGGTGCCGTCGAGGCGCAGTGCCAGTGCCGCGCCGATCGCGAGCCACGGCGCGGTAAACGTGATGAACAGGAACGCGAAGCCGGCCGGATTCAGCGAACGGATCGTGCGCAGCCAGCGCGTCTCGCGGTGCCAGAGCGGCCCGAACGACGGCTCGATCACGTCGGTCGCGACCTCGACCTCGGACAGCACGGTGCGCCGCCCGAGGCGACGCGGCAGCTCGGCAAGCCAGAAATCGTCGGCCAGTTCGTCCTTCAACGCGATGAAGCCGCCGATCCGGGCGAGCGTGTCGCGCGTCAGCGCGAGCGTCGCGCCGAAGCCGAAGCGGCTCGAGCGGCCGAGGTGCGTGATCCGTACCGACGGCGCGAACCAGGCATCGACGAACTGCGCGCCGATCCGCGTCCAGAACCCGCCGACGCTGCGCGCATGATACAGGCACGTGACGACCCCGACCGACGCGTCGGCGAGCGGCGCCGTCACGCGCTCCAGATAATCCGGCTTCACCGCGATGTCGCTGTCCGCGATCACGATGCGGCCATACTTCGCCCGCTCGGCCAGATTGATCAGGTTGCTGACCTTCAGGTTCTTGCCGTGCACGCGCGCGTCAATCACGAGCGTGATGTCGCATTCGGGATAATCGGCGCGCAGCCGCTCCACCACGGCGATGGCCGGATCAGCCGCCGAAGCGACCCCGAACAGCACTTCATGGCGCGGGTGGCTCTGCTCGCAGAACGTCGCGAGGTTCTCGTACAGGTGCGGCTCCGCGCCGCACAGCGGTTTGAGCACACTGACTGGCTCGAAGCCGTCGCGCGCGGCGGTGCGCGGCGTGCGCGGCTGCGGCGCGAACGCGGCGACGAGCGCGTAGCCAGCCGCGGCCAGCGTGAACACGGTCAGGAGCCAGTCCAGCAGCGTGACGGCCGGCGTCATGCGCGATGCCCTCCGGCAACGCGCGCGCCCTGCCGATCGATCGAACCGGGTTGAACGTGATTGGATATTCCGACAGCAACGAACGCGGGCACGACCCGACTCCTTGTTCCAGCAGCGTCTGTGTAATGGGGAGGCACGGCCCATTCCCCGAAGGCGGCCATGCCCGGCTTCGCGTGGCACATCCTCGCGCGATGCCCGGACGGGATGCGGGAAGATTCGAATGGCTACCATCGGCACAACATGGGCAGGCGCCGGATTTTATCAGCCCGAGCCGACGTGCGCTCGGACGCCTCGCGTAACGGACTGGTGCGATTTCGGCAAAGCTGTGCGGCCGGGGAACCATTCTGGTGCCACCCCGTTCACGTTAGCGTAAGCGCTTTGCAGGCATATTGCAGTCTTGAAAATCAAACGTTTCGTGGAAATTTGTACGTCGATGCGAAGACACGCGCAATCGCGGTAAAGATCGGTAATTATTTGGTGATTGGGTCCATTTTTGCAACAATCACCAGACCTTACCTTGCACCCCTGAAAGGCGCATGGGTATCCGCGCGTCGCCAGCGCGTTCCGGAACCCTTTGGCAAAATCGTCGCCATCTGTTGCGCATGCGCATCACCGCGCCCCTCCCTTTCGAAGGCCACCCGATGATTCCGTTTTCCGTTCTCGATCTCGCTCCCATTCCCGCCGGCGCAGACGCTGCCGAGGCGTTCCGCAACACCGTCGATCTCGCACAGCACGCGGAGCGCCTCGGTTATCGGCGCTACTGGCTCGCCGAACATCACAACATGCCCGGAATCGCGAGCGCGGCGACCGCCGTCGTGATCGGTCACGTGGCGGGCGCGACGAAGACGATCCGTGTCGGCTCGGGCGGGATCATGCTGCCGAACCATGCGCCGCTCGTGATCGCCGAGCAGTTCGGCACGCTCGCGTCGCTGTATCCAGGGCGCATCGACCTCGGGCTCGGCCGCGCGCCCGGCACCGACCAGACCACGTCGCGCGCGCTGCGCCGCGACCTGATCGGCAGCGCCGACTCGTTTCCGGACGACGTCGCCGAGCTGCAGCGCTACTTCGCGGAGCCGGTGCCCGGCCAGCGCGTGCGCGCGGTGCCCGGCGCGGGGCTGGACGTGCCCGTGTGGCTGCTGGGTTCGAGCCTCTTCAGCGCGCAGCTCGCCGCGATGCTCGGGCTGCCGTTCGCGTTCGCGTCGCACTTCGCGCCGGACTATCTGATGCGTGCGCTCGAGCTGTATCGCGCGCAGTACCGGCCGTCGGCCGCGTGGCCGAAGCCGCATGCGATGGTCGGGGTCAACGTGTTCGCGGCCGATACCGATGACGAGGCCCGGCGCCTCTTCACGTCGCTGCAGCAGCAGTTCATCAACCTGCGCCGCGGCACGCCGGGCAAGCTGCCGCCGCCCGTCGACGCGCTCGAGGCGAGCGAGTTCGAACTCGCGAACGTCGCGCACGCGCTGTCGTTCGCGGCCGTCGGCTCGCGCGACACGGTGCGCGACAAGCTGCGTGACCGGATCGCGCAGACGGGCGCGGACGAGGTCATCATCACCGCGCAGATCTACGATCACGCCGCGCGGGTGCGCTCGTTCGAACTGGCGGCACAGATCCGCGACGAACTCGCGAACGAAACCTGCTGACCGGGCGGATGCGCCCGCGCACGCGTCATTGCGGCGGGTGCACCGCCTCCATCCCTTCGAGCAGCGCCTTGTGGAACGCGTCCGGGTCCTGGATCTGCGGCGCGTGCCCGAGCGCCGGGAATTCGACGAGCTGCGCGCCGGGAATCGCCGCCTGCGTGCGTTTCGCGAGTTCCGGGTAACGACCGAGCTTCGCGTGCACGTCGGGCGGCGCCACGTCCTTGCCGATCGCGGTCGTGTCCTTGTCGCCGATCAGAAGCAGCGTCGGCACGCGAATCGCGCCGAGTTCGTAGACCACCGGCTGCGTGAGGATCATGTCGTAGATCAGCGCGGAGTTCCACGCGACCGCGTCGCGGCCCGGGCCGCGATACATGCCGGCGAGCATCTGCACCCAGCGCTCGTAGGACGGTGCCCACTTGCCCGCGTAATAGGTCGCCTGCTCGTAGCGGCGGATGCCGTCCGCCGTCGTCTTCTGCTCGCGTGCATACCAGTAGTCGACCGACAGCGGCGGCACGCCGAGCGCCTTCCAGTCCTCGAGGCCGATCGGGTTCACCAGCACGAGCTGCTCGGTCGCCTTCGGGTACGTCAGCGCGTAGCGCATCGCGAGCATCCCGCCCGTCGAATGTCCGACGATCGTCGCCGACTTCACGCCGATCGACTCGAGCAGCGCATGCGTGTTGCGCGCGAGCTGCTGGAAGCTGAACTGGTAGCGCTCGGGCTTCGACGATTTGCAGAAGCCGATCTGGTCCGGCGCGATCACGCGATAGCCGGCGCGGCTCAGCACGCCGATCGTGTCCTCCCACGTCGCCGCGCAGAAGTTCTTCCCGTGCAGCAGCACGACGGTGCGGCCGTTCGGGTGCGCCGGCCGCACGTCCATGTACATCATCTCGAGGGTTTCGCGCTGGGACACGAACGCGTAGCGGTGCACCGGCTCCGGATAGGCGAAGCCTTCCAGGCGGGGGCCGTACGCGGGCCCGTCGTTACCGGCCGGCGCCGGGACGGCGGCCACGGCTGGCGTCGCGCATGCGGCAGCGACACCCGCGCCGAGCACGGCGGCGCGCGCGAGGGACAACATCTTGCAAATCGAGGGCATGGCGATCACGGTAATGAGAAATGCACGCGGGCAACCAGGCGGCCCCGCGCACCGCGATTCTACGCGGTCGGGCTGACGACGGCGCGCAACACTCGGTGACTGCGCGGCTTCCGCGCACGCGACGATCTCGGGTATCGTGTGACGTGACCCTGAAACGCCTGCAGGCGAACGCTCATGAAAAACGTCCTCAGCATTCAGTCGCACGTCATCTACGGACACGCCGGCAACAGCGCGGCCGTGTTCCCGATGCAGCGCCTCGGCGTCAACGTCTGGCCGCTCAACACCGTCCAGCTGTCGAATCACATGCAGTACGGCCACTGGGCCGGCAGCGCGATCGATGCCGCGAAGATGGAGCAGCTCGTCGACGGCGTCGCCGCGATCGGCGCGCTCAAGCGCTGCGACGCGGTGCTGTCCGGCTTCGTCGGCTCGCCCGCGCAGGCGCGCGCGACGGTCGAAATCGTGCGCACGGTGAAGGCGATGAACCCGAACGCGTGGTACTTCTGCGATCCGGCGCTGGGCCAGACGGGCGGCATCCGCCCCGAACCCGGCGTCGAGGAATTCATCGTCCAGGAGATGCCAGCGCTCGCGGACGGCATGTCGCCGAACCACACCGAGCTGCAGAAGCTCGCCGGGCGGCGCATCGAGACCGTCGCCGAAGCCGTCGATGCCTGCCGCGCGCTGATCCGCCGCGGCCCGAAGATCATCCTCGTCAAGCACCTGCACGACCGCAACAGCCCGGCCGACCGCTTCAACATGCTCGCCGTCACCGAGACCGAGGCGTGGATCGGCCAGCGCCCGCTGTATGCGTTTCCGCGCCATCCGGTCGGCGTCGGCGACCTCACCAGCGCCATCTTCGTCGCACGCCGGCTGCGCGGCGACTCGGTGCGCGCCGCGTTCGAGCACACGCTCGCGGCCGTGCACGCGGTCGTGAAGGCGACCTACGACGCGCGCCGCTACGAGCTCGAACTCGTCGCCGCGCAGGATGAAATCGCCCGCCCGAGCGAATGGTTCGGCGCGTGGGTGACGGACGCCTGACGCCGCCGCATCCGCGTCGCCGGCGCGCGCCCTCTGCTGTCCTGCTGTCCTGCTGTCCTGCTGTCCTGCTGTCCTGCTGTCCCGCCTTCCCGCTGTCCGCGTCCCCGTCTCCCTTGCACCACGACCGTCGGCCGTTGTCCGTTCAACGCCGCGCCTGCAAACGTTTCCGGACTTCACATGAATGACACCGAATACTCGCTATGCTCGCGGCGGCACGACCGGTGCAGCCGCATCCTGCGCCGCCGACGCGCCCGTTATTTCCCGCATGTCCCGCCAACCGGCTCCCTCTTTAACGCACGATAACGACCATGACCCGATCGAACCGTCGTGACTTCCTGCGCGTCGCCGCCGGCACCGCCGGCGCCGCCGCGCTGAACCTGTTCCCGCCCGTGATCCGCGATGCGCTCGCCATTCCCGCGAACCGCCGTACCGGCACGATCCGCGACATCGAACACATCGTGATTCTGATGCAGGAGAATCGCTCGTTCGACCATTACTTCGGCACGATGCGCGGCGTCCGCGGCTTCGGCGACCCGCGCCCGCTGCGCCTCGCGAACGGCAAGTCGGTGTTTCACCAGCCGGTCGGCCCGGCCGAGCTGCTGCCGTTCCACCCGGGCGCCGACAAGCTCGGTTTGCAGTTCCTGCAGGACCTGCCGCACGGCTGGCAGGACATGCACGCCGCGTGGAACAAGGGCCGCTACGACCAGTGGGTGCCGAACAAGGGCACCACGACGATGGCGTACCTGAAGCGCGACGACATTCCGTTCCACTACCAGCTCGCCGACGCGTTCACGATCTGCGACGCGTACCACTGCGCGATCCCGAGCTCGACCGACCCGAACCGCTACTACATGTGGACCGGCTACGTCGGCAATGACGGCACGGGCGGTGGCCCGGTGCTCGGCAACGAGGAAAAGGGCTACGGCTGGACGACCTATCCGGAAGTGCTCGAGCAGGCCGGCGTGTCGTGGAAGATCTACCAGGACATCGGCACGGGGCTCGACGCCAACGGCTCGTGGGGCTGGACGCAGAACCCGTACATCGGCAACTACGGCGACAACGCGCTGCTCTACTTCAACCAGTACCGCAGCGCGCTGCCCGGCACGCCGCTGTACGACAAGGCGCGCACCGGCACCAACATCAGCGCCGGCGGCACGCTGTTCGACGTGCTGCAGCAGGACGTGAAGAACGGCACGCTGCCGCAGGTGTCGTGGATCTGCGCGCCGGAAGCGTACTCGGAGCACCCGAACTGGCCGGCGAACTACGGCGCGTGGTACATCGAGCAGGTGCTGAAGGCGCTCGTGTCGAATCCGGACGTGTGGAGCAAGACCGCGCTCTTTATCACCTACGACGAGAACGACGGCTTCTTCGATCACGTGCAGCCGCCGTTCGCGCCGCAGTCGCGCGACAACGGGCTGTCAACGGTCGCGACGACCAACGAGGTGTTCGCCGGCGATGCGTCGCACATGGCCGGCCCGTACGGGCTCGGGCCGCGCGTGCCGATGCTGGTGGTATCGCCGTGGACCAAGGGCGGCTGGGTCTGTTCGCAGACCTTCGATCACACGTCGCTGCTGCAATTCATCGAAGCGCGCTTCGGCGCGCAGTACGCGGTCACCGCGGCGAACGTGTCGCCGTGGCGCCGTACGGTGTGCGGCAACCTGACGTCCGCGTTCGACTTCGCAACGCCCGACGCAAGCTGGCCACAGCTCCCGGACACGAGCGGCTACGCGCCGCCCGACCGCAACCGTCACCCCGACTACATCCCGGTGCCGCCGGTCGTCCAGCATCTGCCGAAGCAGGAGGCCGGCCTGCGTCCGGCGCGCGCGCTGCCGTACGAACTGTTCGTGCACGGCCGGATCGACAACGCGAGCGGCCAGTTCCGGCTGACCTTCGCGAACACCGGCGCGGCGGGCGCGGCGTTCCAGGTTCAGGCGCGCAACCGCGTCGACGGCCCGTGGACCTACACGGTCGACGCCGGCAAGCGGCTCTCCGACACGTGGAGCCCGGCGCCGTCGCTCGGCCTGTACGACCTCGACGTGTACGGCCCGAACGGCTTCTATTGCCACTTCCGCAGCCCCGCCGCGTCGGCGGTCGGCCCCGCGAGCGTCAACCCCGAGGTGATCTACGGCTACGACGTCGCGAACGGCAACATCACGCTGCGCCTGATGAACCGCGGCCACAAGACCGTGCGGCTCAAGGTGACGAACGCATACGGCCACGGCCATGCACGTGAGTTCGACCTCAAGCCGGGTACGCACGTCGACGACTACTGGGACCTGCGCGGCAGCAACGGCTGGTATGACCTGACCATCAGCGACGGCAAGCCGCTCGGATTCCAGCGCCGCTTCGCGGGCCACGTCGAGACCGGCCGCCCGAGCACCAGCGACCCGCTGATCCGCACGACCGCGGCGCACGACGACGCCGAAGCCGCATCGGACGCGCTGTCCGACTGACGTCTGTCATGACACGGCGCGGCCCCGGCGGGCCGCGCCGTGTCTGCCCCCCACCGCCGCCCGCCTTCCGACCCGTTGCGCTCGCGACGGGAAACTCCCGATACCGGCCGCCCACGCTCGCGTAGAAGCTATGCGCAAATCCGCACCGAATGCGCAGCAAATTGCCAAGACCCGCGCATATCGGCGACCTATATATCGAAGCGATCGGGGCTCCTCGCAGAGCCTGACGGGAGATTCTTCCGGGAAGCATCAGCATGCCAACCTCCCCGCCCGATTCCGAGAAGCGGTCGAACCGCCCGCCCGTCGCACGCGCCCGGCCCGCCGGCTGCGTGCGGTACCCACCCGCTGGTGTAAGAACAAGAGGAACGAACATGAAATTCCGTCATTCCCTGTTGTCGGTATCGGTCGTATCCGCGGTAGCTCTCCTCTCGCAACAGGCCGCTCAGGCGGCCGACTCAACCGACGTGAAGGTCGGCTTCGCCGCGCCGCTCACCGGCGTGAACGCCGGTTACGGCAAGGATCTCCAGAACGGCGTGCAGCTCGCGCTCGACGATGCGGCCGCGCAGAAGATCCAGATCGCCGGCAAGCCCGCGCACTTCAACCTCGTCGTGCAGGACGACCAGGCCGACCCGCGCATCGGCGTGCAGGCCGCCCAGGCGCTCGTCGACCAGAACGTGTCGGTGGTGGTCGGCCACTTCAACTCGGGCACGACGATTCCGGCATCGGTGGTCTACGACAAGGCCGGCATCCCGGTGATCGACCCGGCCGCGACCAACCCGACGCTCACGTCGCGCGGGCTCGCGAACATGTTCATGGTGATCGCGACCGACGGCCAGAACGCCGGCAACGCGGGCAAGTACGCCGTGGACGTGACCAAGGCGAAGCGCATCGCAATCATCGACGACCGCACCGCGTTCGGCCAGGGCGAGGCCGACGAGTTCGAGAAGGCCGTGAAGGCGGCCGGCGGCAACATCATCGGCCGCGAGTTCACCAGCAACCAGGCGGTCGACTTCCGCGCGCAGATCACGAGCCTGAAGGGCAAGAATCCCGACCTGATCTTCTTCGGCGGTCTCGATTCGCTCGCCGCGAACTTCATCAAGCAGATGCGCCAGCTCGGGCTGAACGCGCAGTTCGTCGGCGGCGGCGGCGTGAAGGACAACGAGTTCATCAAGATCGCCGGCCCGGCCGCGGAAGGCGCGATGGCGTGGGAATACGGACGGCCGCTCGACGAGCTGCCGCAGGGCAAGGATTTCGAGCAGCGGTTCAAGAAGCGCTTCGGTGTCGACGTGCTGTCGTATGCGCAGTTCGGCTACGACGCGGCGTGGGCGGCGATCAAGGCGATGCAGGCAGTCAACTCGACCGATCCGAAGGTCTATCGCCCGGCGTTGAAGAAAGTCGATTTCGAAGGTGTCACCGGCCGCATCTCGTTCGCGAGCGACGGCTCGCTGAAGAGCGGGATGTCGACGCTGTATCAGGTGAAGAGCGGTACGTGGAAGACCATCGTGACGAAGGGAGGCTGATCGAGCGGGATCGGCTGCCTGGATAGCCAGGCGGCCTGGGGGCGGGCCACGGCGGAAACGCCGCCCCGTCTTCTCTCGCACGATGCGCGTGCCGACGGATGCATCGCAAGCAATAAAACGATCGGCGCAATCGCGCTGATCTTATACGATGACTGATGTTTGGACGGTATTCGACGTGACCCGCGGTATTTTGCGGGGCGTCTCGTCAGCTGGCCTGCGTGTCGCGTTCCGCCTCGGCCGCCTCGTGCGCACGGCGCAGCCGCTCGCGGCTGTTGGTCAGGTGCGTGCGCATTGCGGCACGCGCGGCCTCCGGGTCGTGACGCGCGATCGCCTCGTAAATGTCTTCATGCTCGTGATTGAGCCGGCCGACATAGCGCTCGAGGTCGTCACCGGCGAAGCGCGCCGAATTCACGCGCGTGCGCGGAATGATCGACGCGCCGAGTTGCGTCATGATGTCGACGAAGTAGCGGTTGCCGGTGGACTGCGCGATCTGCAGGTGGAACTGGAAATCGAGCTGCGCCGTGTCGCGACCGCCGCCCGCCCCCGACGCGATTGCGTCGAGCGCCCGCCGCAGCGCGGCGAGGTCGGTATCGTTCGCGCGCTGCGCGGCGAGGCTCGCGCATTCGCTTTCGAGGCTGATGCGCAGCTCGAGCACGGCTAGTACGTCGCGCAGCGTCGTGATGGTCGCGGGATCGATGCCGAGTGCCTGGCGGCGCGTCGGTTCGAGCACAAAGCTGCCGATGCCGTGGCGCGTCTCGACGAGGCCGCTCGCCTGCATCCGCGAGATCGCTTCGCGCACGACCGTGCGGCTGACGCCCTGCGCCGCCATGACTTCGGTTTCGGTCGGCAGCTTGTCGCCGGGACGCAGCGTGCCGTTTTCGATCTGCGCGGTCAGCGCGTCGACGACATCTTGTGCGAGGCTGCGTGCGCGACGGCGCGGCGCTGCGGGAAGCGTGGGCACGGACATGAGGCCGGTTCCTTTTTGAATGATCGTAATGTGAGCCGAGGGTTTACGCGGGGTTTGAGCGAACGCCGATGATTCATTATACTGCGTCACAAGTCATCCGACGACTGATGATCGCGATACGGATCTCCTGTTGACCAAGGCTGGTGTACAAGCACCTGCCGGGTCCCGTGGTTCGCGATCGGCCAGCATGCGCGCTTGTGCGCGGCTGCCGGCGCCCGGTTTCACGGTCGACACCGAAGCGCGCATCCGCGCTTGGCTCCGGTCCGCCGCGACACCAGCATCGAGCGGGTCGCCCTCACCCTTTCGGGTTGCTGTCGACATGCGGGGCTTGCGCGCCGCGCACGTCGGTTGTCGAATGATCGCACCTCCCGCCGCGCGCGGCAAAGCTTTTGCCGCACGGCATTGCCCACTCTTTCGCCATCGCCGCCATGAACGCCGTCACTGCCTCGCCTTCCCACGACACGCCGCGCATCGTCGACCTGCAAGCCATCCCGGTCGCCGGCCACGACAGCATGCTGCTCAACCTGAGCGGTGCGCACGGCCCGTTCTTCACCCGCAACCTCCTGATCCTGAAGGACAGCGCGGGCCGCACTGGCGTCGGCGAGGTGCCGGGCGGCGAAAGCATCCGCCGCACGCTCGAGGATGCGCGCGCGCTCGTCGTCGGTCAGCCGGTCGGCAACTACCATGCGGTGCTCAACGACGTGCGGCGCACCTTTGCCGACCGCGACGCGAGCGGCCGCGGCCTGCAGACCTTCGACCTGCGCACCACGATCCACGCGGTCACCGCGCTCGAAGCCGCGCTGCTCGACCTGCTCGGCCAGCATCTCGGCGTGCCCGTGGCCGCCCTGCTCGGCGAGGGGCAGCAGCGCGAGCGCGTCGAGATGCTCGGCTACCTGTTCTACGTCGGCGACCGGACGCAAACCGCGCTGCCCTATCGCGACGGCCGCGGCGCGACCGACGACTGGACGCGCGTGCGCGACGAGGCCGCGCTGACACCCGAGGCGGTCGTGCGCCTCGCCGAAGCCGCGCATGCGCGCTACGGGTTCAACGACTTCAAGCTGAAGGGCGGCGTGTTCGAAGGCGCGCGCGAGATCGAAGCCGTGACGGCGCTCGCCGAGCGCTTCCCCGACGCGCGCGTGACGCTCGATCCGAACGGCGCGTGGTCGCTCGACGAGGCCGTGCGGCTGTGCCGCGACCTGCATCACGTGCTCGCCTATGCGGAAGATCCGTGCGGTGCGGAAAACGGCTACTCGGGCCGCGAGGTGATGGCCGAATTCCGCCGCTCGACCGGGCTGCCGACGGCGACCAACATGATCGCGACCGACTGGCGGCAGATGGGCCATGCGGTGCAGTTACAGGCGGTCGACATCCCGCTCGCCGACCCGCACTTCTGGACGATGCAGGGCTCGGTGCGCGTCGCGCAGATGTGCCGCGACTGGGGCCTCACGTGGGGCTCGCATTCGAACAACCACTTCGACGTGTCGCTCGCGATGTTCACGCACGTCGCGGCCGCCGCGCCCGGTCGAGTCACCGCGATCGACACGCACTGGATCTGGCAGGACGGCGAACGGCTGACGCGCGAGCCGCTGAAGATCGAGAACGGGCTCGTGGAAGTGCCGAAGCGTCCGGGTCTCGGCATCGACATCGACATGGATGCGGTCGCGGTCGCGCACGAGTTGTACAAGCAGCACGGGCTCGGCGCGCGCGACGATGCAGCCGCGATGCAGTATCTGATTCCGGGCTGGACGTTCAACAACAAGCGCCCCTGCCTCGTGCGCTGAGCGCAGGACGAGCCGGGCGGCTGGTCCGCCCGGCCGGAAGGCCTAACCGGCCGCCCCGATCCCCCGCGCCATTCCCGACGCGGCGAACACGATGACCATCACGAGCACGGCCTGCCAATGGCCGATGCGCACATAGGTCCGTGCGCGGCCCAGATCGGGCATCTGCTGTTGCCGCGCGGCGATGCGCCAGCGGATCAGCCCGAGCATCGGCACGATCTCGAGCAGCAGGATCAGCACGAGCGCGGTCATCTTGAGGTGAAAGAGTGGCGCGTGAAGGTAATACGCGGCGCCCTTCTCGAAGCCGCCGAACGCGCGTGCGAGCCCCGTCGCGATCAGCACCAGCGCGGACAATCCCCAGGCCGCGTCGGCCTTGAACACGCCGGGCAGGTCGGCGGCCTGCGCCGACGCGATGACCCGGCGCAGCGCGCGGTTGCGCCCCGCGATCGCGGCGAACGCGACGCCGAACGCCATCAGGTGAACGGCTGCCAGCAACCAGCGAACGATCATTGCGCCTCCTTGTCGCCCGCGCGCCGCGCAGGCCTTGTCAGACGATCTGCTTGAGCGCGGCGTCGAGCGCGAGCACCGCAACGCGGTCGCCCTCGGTCGCGAGCGGCGCGCGCATCACGATCTGCCGGTTATGGCCGACGGCCGCCGGAGAATCCCACAGCAGTTCCACCTTCGGCCGCCGAAACAGGCTGCCGCGACGCGGCGGCACGACGGCCGCCTGCGCACCCTGCTCGGCCGCGGCGGACGCGCCCCGGCCGGGCCAGCGCACCGACAGTTCGCGCGCGTCGTACTGGCCGACCTTACGGCTCTCCATCCAGACGATCGCGGTACGCGTGAGCGTATCGAGCGAGATCGCGTAGCGGCCGACCGCGAAGCGTCGCGCGGCCACGTTGGTGCGCCACAGCGGCCGCGGGCGACACATCCACACGATCGCCGCATACAGCGCCGGCGCGGCGACGAGCCAGCCGTTGGTCGCCGTCACCGCGTGCAGCGCACGGCGCCAGCCGGCCGCCCACGCGAACGCGCCGATCGACCACACGGCAAACAGGAAACCGATCAGCGCGAAGACCCGCAGCGCCTGGCGCAGCCACTGCGGCAGCGGATGGAACGGCCGCTCGGCGCGCGCGACGGCGCCCGGCAGCGCGAGCAGCAGGAAAATCAGCACGAGATAGACGAATGCCCACGGCGACGACACCATCGCCGACAGCGACGCGCGATAGCCCATCTGCGACATCGAGAACAGCCAGCGCGCGAGCAGCACGAGACCGATCGCGCGCAACGCGAAGATCACGCCGGCGCCGGGGGCCGGCGCTGCGCGCGTGGTTTTCGATCTCGCCAAGACTGCTCTCCTCTCGATGTTCTTGCGGGGCCGGATTTCGCGGCACGGCCATTATAGGGACATTACCGTCTGGACAGACGACCGGATGGCGTGCCGGGCCGCTTCCGGGACCGTTCGCGGCGCCGGGCGCGGCGAGAATACAACAGATCGGCGCCGCAGATGTGACAACGCCCCGCCGGGGACCCGGACGGGGCGTCAATGACGGCCTCAGCCGCAGTGCGGCCAACGCGCCGGCATCAGCCTGCGTTGACTTCGCGCAGCACCGTGCGGTGCTTCTGGCGCAGCAGTTCCTCGTAGCCCTTCACGTAGTTCTGCGCCATCACCTTCGACGAGAAACGTGCTTCGAACGCGGCGCGCACCTTCTCGCGCGGCAACGTATCGAGACGCTTGAGCGCCGCGACGGCCGACAGTTCGTCTTCGACGACGAAGCCCGACACGCCGTTTTCGATCACTTCCGGCACCGAACCGCGCTTGAATGCGATCACCGGCGTGCCGCAGGCCATCGCCTCGATCATCACCAGGCCGAACGGCTCCGGCCAGTCGATCGGGAACAGCAGCGCGTGCGCGTTGCCAAGGAATTCGGTCTTTTCCGACTCGCTGATTTCGCCGATGTACTCGACGTGCGGCAGCGCGAACAGCGGCTTGATCTTCTCTTCGTAGTACGCGCGGTCGGCCTTGTCGAGCTTCGCGGCGATCTTGATCGGCAGGCCGGCCTGCTCGGCGATGCGAATCGCGGTGTCGACGCGCTTCTCCGGCGAGATGCGGCCGAGGAACGCGAGGTAGCTCGGCTTCACGTTCGGGATCGGCGTCAGCAGGTTTTCCGGCAGGCCGTGGTACACGGTCGACAGCCAGTTCGCCTGCGGCAGCGGGATGCGCTGGTTGTCGGAGATCGACACGACCGGCACGTCGCTGAACGCGTTGAAGATCGGCTGCAGTTCCGGCAGGTCGAGACGGCCGTGCATCGTCGTCAGATGCGGGACCGGCTGGCGCGAGAACAGCGAGAACGGGTAGTAGTCGATGTGGCAGTGCAGGACGTCGAACTCTTCCGCACGGCGGCGCACCTGCTCGAGGAGCAGCATGTGCGGGGCCATCACGTCGCGGATCGTCGGGTCGAGGCGCAGCGCCTGCGGCCAGCACGCTTCGAGCTTCGCCGACGTTTGCGAATCGCCGCTCGCGAACAGCGTGACGTCATGCCCCATCTCGACAAGCGCTTCGGTGAGGTAGGACACCACTCGCTCGGTACCACCGTACAGTTTCGGGGGCACCGCTTCGTGCAACGGAGCGATTTGGGCGATTCGCATGCGTAACTCCTAAAAAATCGGCTAAAAACCAGGTATGGGTCGGCAACCTGCCGGCGGTCCGGGCTGGATGCATTTCGTCCGAAAATCGGACGAATCAGCCTGCCGGGGGCGTCGAACCCGCGCTGCTCAAGGAGCGTCGGCGACGCGACAGGCATAGAACGTTTGAAACGAAGACCCGTTGACAGGGGTTCGTAAAAACCTGGAATCGAACCCGGAGCCGATTATCTAGGGTTAATCCCGATACGGCGCACAACATTTCAAACACTTTACTTTGTTACAAAGGTGCAACACTTTGCAACCCGCGGACTTGGGCGTCCGTTCTAGAGTGGAAGGCCCTTTTGGCGTTCCGAGTCGTCCCCTCGCTGCCGGCATCGCGATTCCGGCGCATGCGGCAGGACGGATGCCGAATTTTATCTCAAAATTGGTCGCGCGCCCCTGACCAAGGCAAGATTCGCGCAGCGCAATGCACGGCCTTGTTTACAATGCCGGATTATTCAGTCCGGGCGACCGTGGGCTGCGATCCACCGATCCGCTCAATCACCGAATCACCGCACGCATATTTTGGAATCTCTCACCCCTGCCCAGCGCAACGCCCACAACGCGAAGCTGTCGAGCTACGCGCATCGGCCGATCGCGTTTCTGTTCCGCTACATCCGCCTGCATCCCGTCGCGCACCTGATCGTGCTCTGCAGCGTGCTGGCCGCCGTCGGCTGCGCACTCGGCTCGCAATACGCGATCAAACACCTGATCGACGTGCTCGCGACCGGGCGTCATCATCCTGGCCCGCTGTGGAGTGCGTTCGCGCTGCTCGTCGGGCTGATCGCGGCCGACAACCTGCTGTGGCGCGTCGGCGGCTGGGTCGCCGCGCACACGTTCGTCGCGGTCACCGGCGACCTGCGGCGCGACCTGTTCCAGTACCTGATCGGCCATTCGCCGACGTACTACTCGGAAAAGCAGCCGGGCACGCTCGCGAGCCGCATCACCGCCACGTCGAACGCCGTCTATACGTCCGAGAACACGATGGCGTGGAACGTGCTGCCGCCGTGCATCGCGGTGATGGGCGCGATCCTGATGATCATCGTCGTGAACCCGCTGATGGCCGCCGGCCTGCTCGGCTGTTCGGCCGTGCTCTCGGTCGTGTTGTTCAAGCTTGCCGGGCGCGGTTCCGCGCGCCATCACGCGTTCGCGTCGAAGGCCGCGGCGGTCGACGGCGAGCTCGTCGACGTGATCGGCAACATGGGCCTCGTGCGCGCGTTCGGGATGACGCTGCGCGAACAGAAGCGCTTCGGCGCGACGGTGAAGGCCGAGATGGACGCGCGCCAGCAAAGCCTGCTCTATCTCGAGAAGCTGCGCCTGCTGCACGCGGTGATCACCGCGATGCTGTCCGCCGGCCTGCTCGGCTGGGCACTGTGGCTGTGGGACCAAGGCCGCGCGACCTCCGGCGACATCGTGCTCGTCAGCTCGCTCGGCTTCACGATCCTACACGGCACGCGCGATCTGGCGGTCGCGCTCGTCGACGTCACGCAGCATGTGGCGCGCCTGTCCGAAGCCGTGAAGACGCTGCTCGAGCCGCACGGGATGCCGGACCGCTCCGACGCGCAACCGCTGTCGGCCAAGGGTGGGCGCGTCGATTTCGAACGCGTGACGTTCGCGTATCCGCATCGCCGCGCGATCCTCGACCACTTCGACCTCCATATCGAACCGGGCCAGCGCGTCGGCCTCATCGGCAAGTCGGGCGCCGGCAAGTCGACCGTGCTCGCGCTGCTGCAGCGCTTCTACGACACGCAGGACGGCGCCGTGAAGGTCGACGGGCAGGACGTGAAGGCGATCACGCAGGACAGCCTGCGGCACGCGATCGCGCTCGTGCCGCAAGACATCTCGCTGCTGCACCGGACCATCTACGACAACATCGCATACGGCCGCCCCGACGCGACCCGCGAGGAAGTGCTCGCCGCCGCGCGCGACGCCCGCTGCTCGGAGTTCATCGAGGCGATGCCGGAAGGCTATGACACGATCGTCGGCGACCGCGGCGTGAAGCTGTCGGGCGGCCAGCGCCAGCGCATCGCGATCGCGCGTGCGATCCTGAAGGATGCCCCTATCCTGCTGCTCGACGAAGCGACGTCCGCACTCGACAGCGCATCCGAGGAAGCGATCCAGAGCGCGCTCGACCGCCTGATGGTCGGCCGCACGGTGATCGCGATCGCGCACCGGCTGTCGACGCTGCGCAACTTCGACCGGATCATCGTGATGAGCAACGGCAAGGTGATCGACGACGGCAGCCCCGACGTGCTGCGCAACCGTCCGGGCCTGTACCGCGACCTGCTCGCGAAGCAGCACGGCCGCCATCACGCGCCCGACGGCACCGCACCGACCGGCGAACGCGTGGCCTGACGCCGCGCAGCGCAGCCGACAAAAAAAGCCGCCGTGCTTCGCGCACGGCGGCTTTTTTTCACGGCATCGCGCGGCCTCCGCCGTGCAGCGCGCGGGTTACACGCGCTGCAGGTCGCGCAGGAAGTTGTCGCGCCACACCGACACGTTGTTCTCGCGCAGCTGCGCGATCATGTCCGCATAGCGCGCGCGCCGCTCGGCGAGCGGCATCGTCAGCGCCTGCGACAGTGCATCGGCCATCCCGTCGATGTCGATCGGATTGACGATCAGCGCGCCCGTCAGCTCGCGCGCGGCGCCCGCGAAACGCGACAGCACGAGCACGCCCGGATCGTCCGGATTCTGCGCGGACACGTATTCCTTCGCGACGAGGTTCATGCCGTCGCGCAGCGGCGTCACGAAGCCCACGCGCGCGAGGCGATACAGCGCGGCCAGCACCTGTCGGTCGTACTGGCGGTGAATGTAGAGGATCGGCGCCCAGTCGAGCTCCGCGTAGCGGCCGTTGATGCGCCCCGACTCCGCTTCGAGCTGCAGGCGAATGTCCTGGTACGCGCGCAGGTCGGCGCGCGTCGACGGCGCGATCTGCAGGAACGACACGCGGTTGCGGATCGACGCCTGGTGCTCCAGCAGCTTCTCGAACGCGCGGAACCGCTCGACGAGCCCCTTCGAATAATCCAGCCGGTCGACGCTCATGATCAGCTGGCGCCCGCGCAGCGACATGGCCATGCGCGCGGCCTTGCCGTTCTCGCCGGCCTGCGCGAGCGACGCGATCTCGTCCGGATACACGCCGATCGGATAGGCCGCCGCACGCAGCGTTTTGCCGAACGCGCTGACGCGCACCGTGCGCCCTTCGCGCGCCACTTCGCCGCCGGCCTCGAACTCGATGTAGTCGCAGAACGCGCGCAGGTCCGGCTCGGTCTGAAAGCCGAGCAGGTCGAACGCGCACAGCGACTCGACGAGCTCGCGATGCGGCGGCACGTTGACGAGCACCTGCGCGGCCGGAAACGGAATGTGCAGGAAAAAGCCGATGCGGTTCTTCACGCCGGCCGCACGAAGCGCACGCGCGAACGGGATCAGGTGATAGTCGTGCACCCAGATCACGTCGTCGTCCTGCAGCAGCGGCACGAGCTGCTGTGCGAGCCAGACGTTCACGCGGCTGTAGCCTTCGAACTCGTGGCGGTCGTACTGGATCAAGTCGGCGCGGTAATGAAACGCGGGCCACAGCGTCGCGTTCGAGAAACCTCGGTAGTACTGGTCGTAATCGCGGCGTGACAGCCCGACGGTCGCGAACGTCACGGGGCCGCGCTCCTCGACCCGGATCTGCGGCGCACCAGACGCGACCACCTCGCCGCTCCAGCCGAACCACATGCCGCCCGTCTCCTTCAGCGCGTCGTACACGCCGATCGCGAGGCCGCCCGCCGCCGGCTCGCCTTCCGAAATCGGGGCGACGCGGTTCGAAACGATGATGAGTCGACTCATGCGCCCTGCTGCTCCGCGCCAAGCCAGCGGGCGATCTGCTCGTGCAGCGCGTCGACCGAGTCGAGTCGCGTGCGGGCCGACGTCTCGCCCGCGCCGACCTTGATCGACAGGCCGCCGCGCGCGTTGACCACCGCGAAGCCCTTCTCGTCGGTCAGGTCGTCGCCCGCGAACAGCGGCATGCGGCCCGCGAACGGCGGCTCGTCGAGAAACGCGGCCAGCGCGCGACCCTTGTCGACGCCCTTCGGCTTGATCTCGAATACCATCTTGCCGGGCTGCAGCACGTACGCATCCGCATATTCGGCGACGAGGCGCTCGGCCGCCTCGCGCGCGGCCGGCTCGCGCTCGGGCGCGTTGCGGTAATGCAGCGCGACGGCCGCACCCTTGATTTCGAGCAGCATGCCCGGATGACGGTCGACGACGGCCGCGAGCTCGCGCTCGATGCGCAGCAGCCGTTCGTCGTTGAAGCCGATACGCTGCGTGTCGCCGTTCGCATCGCGACGTTCGGCGCCGTGCAGGCCTGCGATCGGCAGGTCCGGCATGTTCAGGAACGTGTCGAGATTGTCGATGCCGCGACCCGACACGACGGCGACCGCGCCGTGCGTGCGACGCCGCAGTTCATCGAGCAGCGTCAGCAGCGACGGTGGCACGTGAATGCTGTCGGGTGTCGGCGCCAGCTCGACGAGCGTGCCGTCGAAGTCGAAAAAGAACGCGGTATCGGTCAGGGACAGGGAAGCCGGAACGGATTGCATCGATTCGATGGTCTGAGGAGCGGCCTGCAAACGCGGGCCGCCGCTGCGAGAATGGAATTGTGCGCATCTTACCGCGCCTGCGTAGCGAGATGGGCGAAACCGGTGGCGGGCGAGCCTCGCGCAGCCATCCGCATCAACTGCGACATATTGCCCCGCTCGCCCATGCCGTACGGGTTTCGAAAGGACGCAGGCGCAGGAATTGCGCTACAGTCTGCAACCGCCGGCCGCGCGACGCATGGCGCCGCGCCGGCCGACGACCATTCCGTCCGATCGAGCCCCAGGATGTCGTCTGCCCGTCCCGCGCCGCACCGGCGCCTCTTCAGTCTGACCCGCTTCGTCCGCACGGTCGCGGCGCTGACCGCCGCCGTCGCGCTCGCCGCATGCACGCGCGACGAGCCGAACTGGCACCTGACCAACGTCACGGGCCACCTGCCCGACCTGTCGTTCACGCTCACCGGCGGCGACGGCCGGGCAGTCGACGCGAACGCGTTTCGCGGCCGCGTCGCGCTCGTCTACTTCGGCTATACGCACTGTCCGGACGTCTGCCCCGAAACGATGGCACGCCTGATGGAAGTGCTCGCGAAGCTCGGCCCGCGGGCGAACGACGTGCGCATCCTGTTCGTCTCGGTCGACCCCGCGCGCGACACGCCGCAGACGATGCAGGCGTACGTCGCCGCGTTCGACGCCGCGCACGCGCGCGGCCTGACCGGCACCGACAGCCAGATCGAATCGCTCGCGAAACGCTATCGCGTCGCGTACCAGATGGAAAAACGCGATCCGTCCGGCGGCTACGAGGTTACGCACAGCTCGGCCGTCTACATCTTCGACGCGAACGGTCGCGCGCGCCTGCTCGCGACCGACCGCGATTCACCCGACGCCATCGCCGCCGATGTGCGCCGGATCATCGACACCGCCTCCACCACCTGAACTCCGACATGAAGACGCCCCTCAAGACGTTCGCCCTCCTCGCCGCGCTGTGCACCGGCGCGCACGCGTATGCCGCAGGCGCGATCATCGCGCAGAACGCATGGGTGCGCTGGCTGCCGAACAAGCTGCCCGCGGGCGGCTACGTGACGCTCGTCAACACGGGCGACAAACCGGTCGATCTCGTCGACGTCGACAGCCCCGACTACGGGATGGCGATGCTGCACCAGACCGTGTCGAACGGCTCGACGCAGAAGATGGAAATGGTCGACAAGCTGACGATCCCCGCGCGCGGCAAGGTCGACATCGCGCCGGGCGGCTATCACTTCATGCTCGAGGAACCCAGGCACACGATCAAGCCCGGCGACACCGTGCGCCTGCGCCTGAAGTTCTCCGATGGCGAGACGGTCGACACGCCGTTCGCCGTGAAGTCGCCGGCCCAGGCGAAGTGATGCGCGCGCGATGAACGTCCTGTACTGGCTCGATCCGTGGGAACCGTCGCCGACCGTGGTCATCGCGGTGCTGACGGCCGCCGTGCTGTTCGCGCGCGGCGTGAAGAAGGCGAAGGTGTCGCCGCTGCGGCAGTTCTCGTTCTGGCTCGGGCTGACGGCGCTCTACATCGCGCTCCATACCCGGCTCGACTACTTCTTCGAGCACGAATTCTTCATGCACCGTGCGCAGCACCTCGTGCTGCATCACCTCGGGCCGTTCTTCATCGCGCTGGCCTACCCGGGCGCAGCGATCCGCGCGGGCATACCGTTTCGCTGGCGGCAGCGCTTCGTGCGCCCCGCGCTCGCGTGGGCGCCCATGCGCGCGACGCTCGACGTGGTGTTCCATCCGGTCGTCGCGGTCGTGCTGTTCGTCGGGCTGATCTATTTCTGGCTGCTATCGCCGATCCACTTCATCGCGATGCTCGACTGGCGCCTGTATCGCGTGATGAACTGGAGCATGGTAATCGACGGGCTGCTGTTCTGGTGGCTCGTCGTCGATCCGCGTCCCGCGCCGCCCGCGCGGCTGTCACCGGGCCGCCGGATCCTGATCGTCGTCGCGGCGATCCCGCCGCAGATCGCGCTTGGTGCGCTGATCTTCTTCACGCCGCACGAGTTGTATCCGATCTACTCGATCTGCGGACGCGCATTCACATGGCTCAGCCCGCTGCGCGATCAGCAGATCGGCGGCCTGCTGCTGTGGATCCCGGGTTCGATGATGAGCGTGATCGGCGCGCTGATCGCGCTGCGGCACTGGCTGCGACTGTCAGCGCGCGGCCGCCTGGTCGACGAACGGGCGGCCGCCCGGCACGCGCAAAACTCGCCGGTGACTCGCGCCGCCCACTGACGGCGCGGCGCGCGGCGCGTCAGCCGCGCGCGCTGGTCATCCACACGTGCGGGATGCCGTCCTCGTCGTGCACGTCCGAGCTCGGCGCGAAACCGAATGCCCCATAGAAGCGCTGCAGATGGGCTTGCGCATGCAGGCTCACCTGCGCATCCGGCCACTGCGCGCGGATGAACTCGAGCGCGCGCGACAGCAACGCGTTGCCGAGGCCCGCGCCGCGAAACGGCGCGGTCGTCAGCACACGGCCGATGCGCACGTCAGTGTGCTGCGCATCCGGCAGCAGCACGCGCAGATAGCCGGCGAGGCGGCCCGCCGGGTCGTACGCGGCCAGGTGCCATGCGGCCTGATCCGCACCGTCGATGTCGCGATACACGCAGTTCTGCTCGACAACGAACACGGCGCTGCGCGCGTCGAGGATCGAATAGAGTTCACGCGCCGTCAGCGCGTCGAAGGATTTCCAGTGCCAGTCGAGATCGTCGGCGCGCACGGAGGCGGCAGGTGCGGAAGCGTTCATGGTCGGTCCTGAATCAAGCGCGCCGGCCGGCGCGCAGCAACCGATGATTATGCCTCGAAGCGCACGCGGCACGCGTGCCGCCGCGCCGCGCATGAAAAAAAGCCCCGCATTGCGCGGGGCCTGTCCGTCACACCGGCATCTGGCCGAAGCGGCCGCTGTTGAAATCGTCGATCGCGGTCCGGATTTCCTCTTGCGAGTTCATCACGAACGGCCCGTAACCGACGACCGGCTCATCGATCGGCTCGCCGCTCAGAATCAGCAGCTTGGCATCGCCGTTCGCTTCGATCTCGACGTCGCGGCCGTCGCGGCTCAGTTGCACGAACTGCGCTTCGCGGGCGACCGTCTCGCCGTTCACCAGCAATGTCCCGCTCAGCACGACCACCGCGAGCGTCCGCCCTTCGGCGATCGGGAACCGAGCACGGCCGCCTGCTGCAAGCCGCACGTCCCACACATCGATCGGCGTGTGCGTACGGGCCGGGCCGCGCCGCCCGTCGAACTCGCCCGCGATGATCCGCGCGCGACCTGCGCCGTCCGGCAATTCGACCACCGGGATGTCCGCGTTCAGAAGCGTCTGATAACCGGGCGCACCCATCTTGTCGGCGGCGGGCAGGTTCACCCACAGCTGCACCATCTCAAGCGGGCCGCCACGCTTCGTGAACGCTTCCGAGTGAAATTCCTCGTGCAGGATCCCGCTCGCCGCCGTCATCCACTGCACGTCGCCCGGGCCGATCACGCCGCCCGCGCCGGTCGAGTCGCGGTGTGCGACTTCGCCGTCATAGACGATCGTCACCGTTTCGAACCCGCGGTGCGGATGCTGCCCCACCCCGCGCGGCGCCGAAGCCGGCTCGAAGTTCGCAGGACCGGCGTAGTCGAGCAGCAGGAACGGGCTCAGATGTGCGCCGTGAGACTGATAGCTGAACATCGAACGCACCGGGAAACCGTCGCCGACCCAATGACCGCGCGGCGCACTGTACACACCCTGGATCTTCTTCATTTGCCTTCTCCGAATTGCGGCGAAACACGTGTTTCGCATCCTGAGAAGGAATATAGAGGTGGGACGATCGATGCGGTAGACTGCCAAAATCGCACTCAGCGTTCTATTTGATGAACGATAACGAACGGGATCTGAACGATCTCTATTACTTCGTACAGGTGGTCGAGCACGGTGGCTTCGCACCGGCCGGACGCGCGCTGAACATGCCGAAATCGAAGCTGAGCCGCCGCATCGCGCTGCTTGAAGCGCGGCTCGGAATGCGGCTGATCCAGCGCTCGACACGCCGCTTCACTGTCACCGACGTCGGTCAGACCTATTACGCGCATTGTCGCGCGATGCTCGTCGAAGCGGACGCCGCCGACGAGGCGATCGCGCTGCTGCACGAGGAGCCGCGCGGCATCGTGCGGGTCAGTTGCCCGGTCGTGCTGCTCGATTCGCTGGTCGGCGCGATGATCGCTGCGTTCATGGTCACGTGCCCGCGCGTCGAGATTCATCTCGAAGCGACCAACCGGCGCGTCGACGTCGTCGGCGAAGGGATCGACGTCGCGATTCGCGTGCGCCCGCCGCCGCTCGAGGACAGCGATCTCGCATTGCGCGTGCTGGCCGAGCGCGGGCAGTGTCTCGTCGCGAGCCCCGCGTTGCTGCGCGAGCGCGGCGTGCCGGCCGTCCCCGCAGACCTGACCCGCTTGCCGAGCCTCGATCACGGCGTGCCGCAGGCCGCGCACGTATGGCGGCTGCGCGGCCCCGACGGCGCGCAGGCGGAAATCCATCACCAGCCGCGGCTCGTGACGGGCGGCATGCTCGCACTGCGTGCGGCGGCCGTCGCCGGCGTCGGCATCGTGCAGTTGCCGACGATGATGGTGCGCGACGAAGTCGCGCGCGGCGAACTGGCGACCGTGCTGCCGGACTGGGCACCGCGGCGCGAAATCGTGCACGCGGTGTTCGCGTCGCGGCGCGGGCTGCTGCCCGCGGTGCGCGCGCTGCTCGATTTCCTGGCCGAGCGGTTCGCCGAGCTCGAACCTGATTGAACGACGGCGCTGCGCGTTCACCAGGGCGCCCGCGAACCACGCGCTGCAAACGAGCCGCGCGTGCCGTAGACTGCGGGACGCGCATCGCGCTTTTCACAATCCCGCTGCCCACAACCCTTTTCGCATTTCAGCCATGTTCACGCTGTCCACCGCCCCTCACGCCTCCAAGGCCGAACTCTATGCGACGCTCGTCGAACAGGCACGCGCGCTCGTCGAAACGGAACGCGACCTGACCGCGAACGCCGCGAACTTCTCCGCGCTCGTCTATCACTCGCTCGACCGCCTGAACTGGGCCGGCTTCTATTTCTTCGACGGGACGGAACTCGTGGTCGGCCCGTTCCAGGGCAAGCCCGCGTGCGTGCGGATCGCGCTCGGCAAGGGCGTGTGCGGCACGGCCGCGCAGACCCGCGAGACGCAGGTCGTGCGCGATGTGCACGAATTCCCCGGCCATATCGCCTGCGATGCCGCCTCGGAATCGGAAATCGTCGTGCCGCTGGTGGCCGCCGACGGCACGCTGATCGGCGTGTGGGACGTCGACAGCCCCGTTGCCGCACGTTTCGATGACGAGGACCGCAACGGAATGGAAGCGCTGTGCCGCGTATTCGTCGAGCACGCATGGCAGAAGGCGCGCGGTTGAGCCCCGGTTGAGCCCCGGTTGAGCCGCGTGGCGCTGCGGGTCGCGGCGGTGGAGACGATCATCTGCTGATCGCGCCGCGCGACTCCAAATCAAAAGGGCCCCGTGACGGGGCCCTTTTTCATTGCGCCGCTGCGTGCGGCACGCCGCGCGTCAGGCCGCGTGCGTGCCGGACAGCGCCGCGAACGCCGGCGGCTTCACGTCGTCCGACAGGATCTCGAAGCCCTGCTCCGTCACGACGACCATGTGCTCCCATTGGGCGGATAGCGAATGGTCCTTGGTGACGACCGTCCAGCCGTCGGCCAGCACGCGCGTATCGCGCTTGCCCGCGTTCAGCATCGGCTCGATCGTGAAGATCATCCCCGGCCGCAGCGGCACGCCGGTACCCGGGCGGCCGTAGTGCAGCACCTGAGGCTCGTCGTGATATACGTCGCCGATCCCGTGCCCGCAATACTCGCGAACCACGCTGAACCCTTCTCGATGTGCGACCTGCTGGATCGCGTAGCCGACGTCACCGAGCGTCGCGCCCGGACGAACCGCGCGGATGCCCGCATGCATCGCCTCGTAGGTCATCGCGACGAGGCGCCGCGCCAGTTCGCCCGGCTCGCCGACGAAGTACATGCGGCTCGTGTCGCCGAACCAGCCGTCCTTGATCACCGCGATGTCGAGATTCACGATGTCGCCGTCGCGCATCGGCCGCGACGACGGAATGCCGTGACAGACCACGTGATTGACCGACGTGCACAGGGTTTTCGGATACCCGTGGTAGCCGATGTTCGCCGGGATCGCGCGAAGCTCGTCAACGATGTATTCGCGGCAGCGCGCATCCAGCTCGTCGGTGGTGACGCCCGGCTTCACGTGCTCGGTGATCATCGTCAGCACCTGGGACGCGAGCTTCGCGGCCTCGCGCGACCTGGCGATTTCCGCGGCACCGCGGATCGGGATTTCGCGTCTCGCCATCACGCCACCTGCTCGATGCCGTGGGCGACCGACTCTGTCGGCCCGGCATCGCCGCCGCGCGCTTCGGTCTCGATCAGCATCCGGCAAATATCGCCGTAGGACAGTGACGGATTGAGCTCCGCCAGCATCCCGACGCGCAGCCAGTGCTCCGCCTGTGCATTGATCGAACGGCTCAGCGCAGTGCTGGTCGAGCGCAGCCGTTCGTGCATGTGCTCGGATATCTTGATGATTCCCATATGTCTCTAATTAAACGAAATATAGCCGTTTCGTATATTACGCTCGCCCGGGTCGTCGGGCAAGCACGCGACCGACGGCGAATCGTCATCCCGCGACAGCAGGAATCCCGTTGACATCAAATTCCAGCTTGCTGGAAAATAAATCCATCATGCAAGAATCAACCGCTGCCCCCGCTGACGACACCGGCATCAACGAACGCATCGCCCGGCGCGTGCGCGACCTGCGCACGCTGCGAGGCTACACGCTGGATGCGCTCGCCGCGCGTTCCGGCGTCAGCCGTTCGATGATTTCGCTCATCGAGCGTGCGTCGGCGAGCCCGACGGCCGTCGTGCTCGACAAGCTCGCGGCCGGTCTGGGCGTGTCGCTGGCCGGACTGTTCGCCGGCGATCGCGACGACGCACCCGCGCAGCCGCTGGTGCGGCGCGCACAGCAGGCGGAATGGCGCGATCCGGCATCCGGGTACGTGCGGCGCAATCTGTCGCCGCCCGGATGGCCGTCGCCGATCCAGCTCGTCGAGGTCGATTTCCCGCCCGGCGCGCGCGTCGCGTACGACTCCGGCGGGCGCGAAAGCGCGCTGCATCAACAGGTGTGGGTCGTCCGCGGGTGCATCGACGTCACATTCGGCGATCAGCTTCACAAACTACACGAAGGCGACTGTCTGGCCATGCGCGTCGATCAGCCGCTGGTGTTCAGCAACCCGTCGTCGCACGTCGCGCGCTATGTCGTCGCGATCTGCGATGCCCCCGCCGCCATCGGCGCGCGGAATGTGTCATCCGTTCAAGGCCGACAGGCGCAGGAGCCCGTATGAATTCCCCGACACCGCGCGACGACGTGCGCCTGATCGATTGCAACGAGGCCGAGCATGCCGAGGCCATTCTCGAGATCCTGAACGATGCGATCTTGAACTCCACCGCGCTGTACGACTACCAGCCTCGCCCACCGGAAGCGATGGTCACCTGGTTCGCGACGAAGCGCGCCGGCGGGTTTCCGGTCGTCGGCGCGGTCGACGAATCGGGCACGCTGGTCGGCTTCGCGAGCTGGGGCACGTTCCGCGCGTTCCCGGCGTTCAAGTACACGGTCGAGCACAGCGTCTACGTCCACCGCGACCATCGCGGCCGCGGGCTCGGCGAATTGCTGCTGCGCGAGTTGATCCGGCGTGCGCGCGAAGCTGACGTGCATTTGCTGGTCGGCTGCATCGACGCGACCAACAGCGGCAGCGTCGCGCTGCATACGCGGCTCGGCTTCGCGCACTCGGGCACGATCACCGAAGCGGGTTTCAAGTTCGGCCGCTGGCTCGATGCGGCGTTCTATCAGCTGAGGCTCGACACGCCGGCACGGCCGGTCGACGGCTGACCGGCATCGCCGAATGTTCGGCATGCTCATGATGACGCGGGCGGGATAGACGGCCCGCAGCACGCCCATCGCTTCGCCCGCGACAACGCGCGATCGCCCCCTCCCCACAGGAGCGCGTTGTCGCCCCTCCTCCGGGCCTTCCCGGGCCGCGGCCTCGCCCCTTTGCCCCGTGACCGCACGTGTGACGTTCGCCGCATTCTTCTGCGAGAACGGTAGCGATACGGTATTCCCCAGCGGTCGCAGCACGGCCGCGTACCGATCCATCACCCGGAGAATGCCGTATGAAAACGCCCCCTGTCCTGTCGCACCATGCCGGATCGCGACGCGATGCCGGCCTCGCGCGCCGCGCGGCCCGACGCATTGCGTGGTCGCTTGCCGCCCTCCCGCTTTTCTGCGGACAAGCTTTCGCGGCCGCCGCGTGTCCGACGCCGTTCGCGTTGAGCGGCAACACCGATCTGCTGTGGAAGGAAGTCACCAACAACCAGTGGCGCAACATGCTGCCGCGCGGCTGGACCGACAACGGTTTTCATTTCTACAGCCGGGTGCGCAGCCGCGGGCCGGAGAACGGCATCAACACGCCGTCGGACCTCGAATCGGAAATCCGTAAACAGGTGTCGGACGAACCCGCCGGCGGCGGCAACCCGAATCGGCGGACGATCACGCTGCCGATACTGAACAGCAAGGGCCAGCATCTGCTCGCGATTTACGACTACGACGGCAAGAGCACGTCGAAGTGCGAGTTGGTGACGCTGACATATCCGGCGGAATAGATGCGCGAATGAGGCGCGGAAAAAAGAAAAGCCCCGCCGAAGCGGGGCTTTTTCTTTTCTTACCTGGAGGCGCGAGCCGGAGTCGAACCGGCCTAAACGGCTTTGCAGGCCGCTGCATAACCGCTTTGCTATCGCGCCAAAAGCGGACTGTCCGGATGCCGTGGAGGCAAGCGACAGATTTTTTATTCGAGGACCATCAGTCCATCAAATAAAAAGGGAAGCGTGGCTTCCCCATTACTTGGAGCGGGAGACGAGTCTCGAACTCGCGACCTCAACCTTGGCAAGGTTGCGCTCTACCAACTGAGCTACTCCCGCATTGTCCTGCACCTGCAGCGCTTTGCCATTCAACACGCTGCCAGAAAAATCTGGAGCGGGAGACGAGTCTCGAACTCGCGACCTCAACCTTGGCAAGGTTGCGCTCTACCAACTGAGCTACTCCCGCATTGTCCTGCACCTGCAGCGCTTTGCCATTCAACACGCTGCCAGAAAAATCTGGAGCGGGAGACGAGTCTCGAACTCGCGACCTCAACCTTGGCAAGGTTGCGCTCTACCAACTGAGCTACTCCCGCGTATTGATACGCTACTGCTTCCCCGTCACACACTTACTTCGTCGTGCAGCGGAGAAGCGAGATTATGTCGAAGGCACATTCGTGTGTCAAGGGCTTTTCCAGCCCTTTTTCCAAAAACCTGCGCAATCGACCATGTGGGGCCGATCACGCGCCGCCGCGCTCGCGAATCTGCGGCCATGCAAGCTTCATGTAGTACAGCATCGACCAGATCGTCAGCACCGCCGCGAGGTACATCAGCCACTCGCCCCACACGCGCGTGTCGATCGTCGCGATGCCGAGCGGCAGCGGGCCGTAGTACAGCAGCATCGGGATCGCGACCATCTGGCACGCGGTCTTGAACTTGCCGAGCTGGTTGACCGCGACGCTCTTCGACGCGCCGATCTGTGCCATCCATTCGCGTAGCGCCGAGATCGCGATCTCGCGGCCGACGATCACGAGCGCGATCGCCGCATCGACCCGCGAAATCTGCACGAGGATCAGCAGCGCGGCGGTCACCATCAGCTTGTCAGCAACCGGATCGAGGAACGCGCCGAACGACGACGTCTGGTTCCACTTGCGGGCGAGAAACCCGTCGAACCAGTCGGTCAGCGCGGCGAGAATGAAGATCGCCGCCGCCGCGAGGTTGCGGTGCGCGCCACCCATCACCGTGTCCGGCAGATAGAACACGCCGACGACGAGCGGGATCAGCACGATCCGTACCCACGTCAGGAAAATCGGGAAATTGAACGGCATGGCAGGCGGGTCAGTAAAGGATTTGCAATTGTGCCGTGTCGACCGGCCTGCCACAAGAACGCGAGATCGCGCGCAGGAGCCGCCGGCCGCACGGCCGCTTCAGTGAAGCTGTTTGTAGATCTGCTCGGCGAGTGCGTGCGAGATACCTTCGACGCTCGCCAGTTCCTCGACGCTCGCGGCGACCACGCCGCGCAGCCCGCCGAACCGCGCGAGCAGTCGCTGCCGGCGTTTCGCGCCGATCCCTTCGAGCTCCTCGAGCCGCGAGGTCTGGCGCGCCTTCGCCCGCTTCGCGCGCATTCCGGTGATCGCAAAACGATGCGCCTCGTCGCGGATCTGCGCGACGAGCATCAGCGCGGCACTCTCCTTGCCGAGTTCGAGCGGCGTGCGGCCGTCCGCGAACACGAGCGTCTCGAGGCCGACCTTGCGCCCTTCGCCCTTCGCGACGCCGACCAGCATTGACGTGTCGAGCCCGAGTTCGGTGAACACCTGTCGCGCAATCTCGACCTGCCCCTTGCCGCCATCGATCAGCACGATATTCGGCAGCAGGCTCGATGCCTCGGCCTTGCGCGTCGATTCGCCGTCGATGCCGGCTGCGTCGTCGGCGGCCGCCGCCTGCGCGGCCTGCTCGACCATCTTCTCGTAACGGCGCGTCAGCACCTGCCGCATGGCCGCGTAATCGTCGCCCGGCGTGATCCCGGTGATGTTGTAGCGACGGTACTCGCCCGATTGCATCTTGTGATGGTGATATACGACGCACGACGCCTGCGTCGCCTCGCCCATCGTGTGGCTGATGTCGAAACATTCGATCCGCAGCGTGGCGAGATCGTCACCTT
Organism: Burkholderia sp. Bp9004; assembly: GCF_003858025.1. NCBI lineage: Bacteria > Pseudomonadati > Pseudomonadota > Betaproteobacteria > Burkholderiales > Burkholderiaceae > Burkholderia > Burkholderia sp. Bp9004. The sequence goes on from NZ_QTQD01000009.1 coordinate 124,249, forward strand.
CGAAGCTGAGCGTCTCCGCGAGCGCGCGCGTGCGGGCCTGCTGCGAGCCCTGCTCGGACAGCAACCGTGCGAGCGCAATCTGCGCGTTCTGCTCGGCCATCGACAGCCACGCGCGCCGCTGCCCCTGTGGCTGCCGCACCAGCGAGACCTTGTGACCGGCCTGCTCGGACAGCAAGTCGAGCAGGTCGCGGCTCGCGGGCGCGTGGCTCACGACCAGCACGGACGGCACGCGATTGCCGAGATAGTGCTGCGCGATGAACGCATCGAGCACCTCGGCCTCCACCGACGCCCCCGCGTCACGCGCGGCGGCAGCGTCTTCCTCGGGCGCCTCGGGCAATGCCGCGACGGTTTCGTCGGCTGCGTCCGCCGCCTCGGCTTCGTCGCCGAGCCCGCCTTCGGCAAGCGTCAGCGCGCTTTCGACGTGCGTCGGGAAATACGCCTTGTCGCCGAGATGCCGGCCGCCGCGCACCATCGCCAGGTTCACGCACACGCGCCCGCCCTGCGCGACGACCGCCAGGATGTCGACGTCGCTGTCGCTGCCGACCTCGATCGCCTGCTGGTGCAGCACCGTCGCGAGCGAGCTCATCTGGTTGCGCACGGCGGCCGCCTGCTCGAACTTCAGCTCGGCCGCGAACGCGTGCATCTTCTGCTCGAGCTCCTTCATCACTTCCGACTGCCGACCGAGCAGAAACCGCGCGGCATTCGACACGTCGATCGCGTAGTCGTCCTCGGAAATCGCGCCGACGCACGGTGCCGTGCAGCGCCCGATCTGATGCAGCAGGCATGGCCGCGTGCGGTTGTTGAAGACCGAATCCTCGCAGGTGCGCAGCTGGAACACGCGCTGCAGGATCTGGATGCTCTCGCGCACGGCCCATGCGCTCGGGAACGGCCCGAAGTACTGGTTCTGCTTGTCGACCGAGCCGCGGTAGTAAGCCATGCGCGGAAAGCGGTGCGCGGTGAGCTTCAGGTACGGATACGACTTGTCGTCGCGAAACAGGATGTTGTAGCGCGGCGTGAGCGCCTTGATCAGATTGTTCTCGAGCAGCAGCGCTTCCGCCTCCGAGCGCGTGACGGTCGTCTCGATGCGTGCGATGCGCGTGACCATCATCGCGATGCGCGGCGACAGCTGCGTCTTCGTGAAATAGCTGGATACGCGCTTCTTCAGGTCGCGCGCCTTGCCTACGTAAAGTACGGCGCCCGCCGTGTCGTAGTAGCGGTAGACGCCCGGCATGTGCGGCAACTGCGCGAGGATCTTCTTGGGTTCGAACGGGATGTCGGCGGCTTCTGGGGATGTCATGCGTGATCCGGGTGCCTTGTGGCGCGGAACGGGTCCATTAGAATCGCCAGTTTAGAGCATTCACCGGTCCGCTTCGATGCCCCGCACCACCCCCGCCTCCCCTGCGCCGCTCGCACCCGACGAACCGATCGCGTGCGACCTCTTCTGCACCGTGATCGACAACTTCGGCGACATCGGCGTGTGCTGGCGCCTCGCGCGCCAGCTCGCACACGAGCACGGCTGGCAGGTGCGCCTGTTCGTCGACGATCTGCACACGTTCGCGCGTCTGCTGCCGGGGGTCGATCCCGATGCCGGACGGCAGACGCTCGACGCCATCGTGATCGAACACTGGCATGCGGAAGCCGGCGACGCGCTGGAGATCGCCGACGTCGTGATCGAGGCGTTCGCGTGCGAGCTGCCCGGCGCGTATCTCGCGGCGATGGCGCGCCGCGCGCGCCGCCCCGTGTGGATCAATCTCGAATACCTGAGCGCCGAGGACTGGGTCGCCGATTTCCATCTGCGGCCGTCGCCCCATCCGCGGTACCCGCTGCTGAAGACGTTCTTCTTCCCGGGACTATCGGCCGGCACGGGCGGCGTGCTGAAGGAACGCGACCTCGACGCGCGCCGCACGGCCTTCGAAGCCGACACGGCAGCGCGCGCCGCCTGGTGGCGGCAGGCGACCGGCGACGCGCCGCCGGCGCCGGGTACGACCGTCGTCAGCCTCTTCGCCTATGAAAATCCGGCCGTCGATGCGCTGCTCGCGCAGTGGCGCGACGGCCCGTCGCCCGTCATCGCGCTCGTGCCTGCCGGCCGCGTATCGCCGGCGGTCGCGCGTTTCTTCGGGGTCGAATCGTTCGGCGCCGGCGCGCGCGCGGCCGCCGGCAACCTGACCGCTTACGGGCTCGCGTTCGTCCCGCAGGCCGACTATGACCCGCTGCTGTGGGTGTCCGACATCAACTTCGTGCGCGGCGAGGACTCGTTCGTTCGCGCGCAATGGGCGCGCAAACCGTTCGTGTGGCACATCTACCCGCAGGCCGACGACGCGCACCTGCCGAAGCTCGACGCCGCGCTCGCGCACCTGTCGGCCGGCCTCGCCGACGCGCCGCGCGCCGCGCTCGAGCGCTTCTGGCACGCATGGAACGGCGGCGGCACGCCCGATTGGGCCGATTTGCTGCAACACCGTGCCGCGCTGGACGCCAACGCGGCATGCTGGGCCGACGCGCTGGCGGGCGTCGGCGATCTCGCCGGAAAGCTGGCGGAATACGCAAAATCTCAGTTAAAATAAGCGGTTATCCGACGGCTGACCACGCAAGCGCTCGCGTTTTGGGACTCTTGGCACCCACCGGAACGCCCCCCGCTTGCGCCGTCAGCCGTTGTGCAACGCTCAGGCACCTATTTATTTGATTGGATCAGGACAGTTTTTTTATGAAGACCGCACAGGAACTCCGCGTAGGCAACGTCGTGCAGATCGGCAGCGACGCATGGGTCATCGCAAAGACGGAATACAACAAGTCGGGCCGTAACGCCGCCGTCGTCAAGATGAAGATGAAGAACCTGCTGACGAACGCAGGCCAGGAATCGGTCTACAAGGCTGACGACAAGTTCGACGTCGTCGTGCTCGACCGCAAGGAAGTGACGTACTCGTATTTCGCCGATCCGATGTACGTGTTCATGGACGCCGACTACAACCAGTACGAAGTCGAAGCGGAAATGATGGGCGAAGCGCTGAACTACCTCGAAGACGGCATGGCTTGCGAAGTCGTGTTCTACAACGAGAAGGCGATCTCGGTCGAACTGCCCACGATCCTGGTTCGCGAGATCACCTACACGGAACCGGCCGTCAAGGGCGACACGTCGTCGGGCAAGGTACTGAAGAACGCCAAGCTCGCGACGGGCTTCGAACTGCAAGTGCCGCTGTTCTGCAGTACCGGCGACAAGATCGAAATCGATACGCGCACGAACGAATATCGCAGCCGCGCGTAATCGCTCGCGATTTCCGGATCGAACAAAGCGCCCTTCGGGGCGCTTTTTGTTTGCCTGCCGCCAACAGCACCGGTGCGTCGGCACCATCGATAATACAAAATCCAGCACTAAAGGTATTCAATTTGTATCATCGGTAACTGTTTTATAGCGACAAAGAAATAATGTACGTCAGGCGTTCAGCGGGGCATAAAATCAGTTTTTAATCTGACATGCGGCTGCGGCCGGCTCGACAGCCGACAGCCCGCCTCTCTTGACTCGACTCGCGTCCACCATGCCACACGCCCTGATTGTCGAAGACGATCCCAACAGTCTGTCCGGCCTGACCGCGCTGCTCGCCGCGGACGGCTTCTCGGTCGACACGGCCACGTCGCTCGCCGAGGCACGCACGGCGCTCGGCCGCTCGATTCCCGATGTCGTCCTGGTCGATCTGAACCTGCCGGACGGCAGCGGATTTGACCTGCTCCAGCATCTGCCGCAGCAGCAGCCGAACGGTTCGCTGCCGGTGATCGTGCTGACGGGCAACGCGACGGTCGAGAGCGCGATCGAAGGCCTGCGTCACGGCATCTGGGACTACTTGCTGAAGCCGATCAACATTCCGCGCCTGCGCAGCCTGCTGGCCCGGATTCCGCGTCCCTACGAACTGATCGACGAAGTGCGGACGCTGCGCGCGTCGCTGCGCCACCTGGGCCGTTTCGGCGCGCTGGTGGGCCGCAGCGAGGCGATGCAGCACGTGTACGACATGATCGAGCACAACGCCGGCACCGAAACGGCCGTGCTGTTCACCGGCGAAGCCGGCACGGGCAAGAAGCTGACCGCGCGCACGCTGCACGAACTGAGCCGGCGCCGCAAGGGGCCGTTCGTGTCGTTCGACTGCCGCACGATCGCGCATGCCGGGCGTCACGGCGCGTCGCTCGACAGCGTGCTGTTCGGCCATGAACGCGGCGCGTTCGACGGCGCCGAGCGGCGCGAATCGGGCCTGTTCGAACAGGCCGGCGGCGGCACGCTGTTCCTCGACGAGATCACCGCACTGCCGCTCGTGCTGCAGGAGGCGCTGCTGCATGCGCTCGACTCGCAGAACTTCATGCGGATCGGCGGCACGAGCTCGATCGCGAGCGACTTCCGGCTGATCGCGACCACGCGCCGCCCGGCCCGCGAGGCGGTCGCGAACGGCACGCTGCGCGAGGATCTGTGGCTGCGTCTCGATGCGGCGTCGATCACGATGCCGCCGCTGCGCGAGCGCGATGGTGATGCGCTCGCCATCGCGGACGCGCTTATCGACGAACTCAACCGCGAAGCGAGCGCCAACGGCCGCAGCACGACCGACAAGCGCGCGGCACCGGGCTTCGTGCGCGAATGCCTGTCCTACGAATGGCCCGGCAACGTGCGCGAATTGCAGGAGCGCGTGCGTTTCGCCTATGACGCGTCCGGCGATTTCATCGAAACGCTGCGCGCGGGCGAAGCGAGCTTCGCGGCTGGCGGCGCGCTGAACGGCAGCAGCGTGCAGATCAAGGTCGGCACCCCGCTGTCCGACGTCGAGGACCTGCTGATCCGCGCGACGCTCGACGCGGTCGGCGGCACGCGCCATCGGGCTGCGACGCTGCTCGGCATCAGCCCCAAGACGCTGTACAACAAGTTGCAGCGGATGAAGGTCAACTGACCGCGCCGCAGTTGTTCGGGGCGCGGGCGGGAGTTGACGGTTAGTTGCGCAAGTCCATGTCGCCTTGCGCCTCGCCCCGCCTCGATGGCAAAGCAAAAAGCCGCGCTTCTGCGCGGCTTTTTGCTTTCGACAACGGGAAAGACGACATCACGCCGCCCTTCTCCGCTTACACCAGCGCGCTGCTCAGCAGCGCCTGCGCCTGCAGATACTCGGGTTGCGCGATCAGCTTGTCCCACTTGAGCGGCTTGCCGCGCGCCCGCATCCGCTTGATGCGCCGCACCGACTCGGCCGACGCCTGGGCCTTCAGCCCGTTCAGCACGACCTCGGCCGCGTCCGGCTGGTTGCAGACGAGCACCATGTCGCAGCCGGCGGCGAGCGCTGCGTCAGCCGCCTGCGTGAGCGTGCCGCCTTCGCGTGCCGCCTCCATCGACAGGTCGTCGCTGAAGATCGCGCCCGTGAAGCCGATCTGCCCGCGCAGGATGTCCTGCAGCCACACGCGCGAGAAGCCCGCGGGCCGCTTGTCGACCTGCGTGTAGATCACGTGCGCGGGGATCACCGCGGAGAGTGACAGGCCGAGCCAGTCGTACGGGGCGACGTCCTGCTTGAGGATCGCGTCGAGCGGCCGGTCGTCGGTCGGCAGTGCGACGTGCGAATCGGCTTCCGCGAAGCCGTGCCCCGGGAAATGCTTGCCGCAGTTCGCCATGCCCGCGAGCGACAAACCGTGGTTCAGGCTCTTCGCGAGCAGCGTGACGACACGCGGGTCGCGATGGAACGCGCGATCGCCGATCACCTTCGAGTGCCCGTAGTCGAGATCGAGCACCGGCGTGAAGCTCATGTCGATCCCGCATGCGCGCAGCTCGGCGGCCAGTATGTAGCCGACGGCGGTCGCGACCTTCGTCGCGAGCAGCACGTCGCGGTCCCACAGTTCGCCGAGGCAACGCATCGCGGGCAGCACCGTGAAGCCGTCGGTGCGGAACCGCTGCACGCGGCCGCCTTCGTGATCGACGGCGATCAGGATGTCTTCGCGCACCGCGCGGATCGAGTCGGTCAGCGCCGTCAGTTGCGCACGATTCTGGAAGTGCCGCGCGAACAGGATCACGCCGCCGGTATTCGGATGCGCGAGGCGCCGCGCATCGTCGCGCGACAGGGTCGTGCCGACGACGTCGAGCATGACCGGGCCGGGAGTCGTTTTCATCGAATCGGAATTCCGTCAGGAGGGGGTTCGGGAAACAGGTGCAGGTGCAGTGCCAGGCGCGGCGTCCGTTTCGGCGACCACGAACGACACCGCGTAATCGCGTTCGTCGCTGACCGTCACGCGCGCCGTTATGCCACGCGCGGCAAGCCAGTCGGCCAGCTCGCCCGAAGCGACTACGTACGGCTCGCCGCTGCGCTGGTTGAGCGTCTGCAGCGCACGCCACGTCATCGGCCAGTGCATGCCGAGCCCGATCGCCTTCGAGAACGCTTCCTTCGCGGAAAAGCGCGTCGCGAGAAACGCGATGCCGCGCGCCTCCGAGCGCGCACGGCGAGCCTGGAACACGCGCAGCTCGTCGGGGCCCAGCACCTTCTCGGCAAACCGGCCGCCCGTGCGCTCGAGCACGGCCGCGATGCGGCTCACCTGGACGATGTCGGTGCCGATGCCGTAGATCGCCATCTCAACGCCCGCCGTGATGCGCGGACGATGCCGGGCGGCGAGCGAAGCGCGCGCGCACGCAACGCATCGTCAGCGCGCGCCGCCGTGCAGCGCGGCGACGCGTGCGGCGACCATGATCGCCTTCATCTCGCGCACCGCGTTGTCCCAGCCTGCGAAGATCGCGTGCGCGACGATCGCGTGGCCGATGTTCAGTTCGACGATGCCGTCGATCGCGGCGATCTGCTGCACGTTCGTGTAATGCAGCCCGTGGCCGGCGTTGACCTTGAGACCCAGTTGCGCGCCGGCCTGCACGCCGGCGACGATGCGCTCGTATTCGCGCTGCTGCTCGGCCTCGTCGTGCGCATCGGCGTAGCGGCCGGTATGCAGCTCGACCACCGGCGCGCCGGCTTCGTGCGCGGCACGGATCTGCGTCTCGTCCGGATCGATGAACAGCGACACGCGCACGCCGGCGTCGGCGAGCTGCCTGCATGCCGCACGCACGGCCTCGAAGCGGCCGGCAACGTCGAGACCGCCTTCGGTCGTCAGTTCCTCGCGCTTCTCCGGCACGAGGCACGCGTCGTGCGGACGCACTTCGCATGCGATGTCGAGCATCTCGGCCGTCACCGCGCACTCGAGGTTCATCCGCGTCTTCAGCAGAGGGCGCAGCGTGCGCACGTCGGCGTCGACGATGTGGCGGCGGTCCTCGCGCAGATGCAGCGTGATCGCGTCCGCACCGGCCTCTTCGGCGGCGAGCGCCGCGCGGATCGGATCGGGATAGGACGTGCCGCGCGCGTTGCGCAGCGTCGCGACGTGGTCGATGTTCACGCCGAGGTCGATGGCGGTGGGCGTTGTCAGGAAGAAACTCATAGGTTTTGCAGGTCGATCAGGATCTGACGCGTGGCAAGCGGCGTACCGCCGAGATAGGTGTTCAGCAGGAAGCGCATCAGCGTCTTGCTTTGCGCGACCGTCTGGGCTCGATGGTAATCGTCCTGCTCCATGTCGAGCAACGTCTGTCCGGTAATCACCGGCCAGTGCGACGGTACGTCGTCGTCCGCATTGCGCACGCCGCGCTCGGGATCGAACACGTAGCGGCGATCCGGCTCGACCGCACGGCGCGCGACCGTGCGGTTCAGCGCCATCGCATAGCCGGTCTCGCGCAGCAGCACGCGCTCGAACGAACGCAGCACCTGCACCGCAGGCTCGCCGTGCGCAAGGCGCGTGAGGGTCAGCACGTAGTGATTGAAGAGCGGCGGCTGCGGATCCTCGCGCGCGCAGAATTTCACGAGCAGCTCGTTCGCGTAGAAGCCGCACAGCAACCCGTCGCCGCCGAGCGGGAGCATCCCGCCGACCCACTCGGCACCCGTCAGCGTGCGTACTTCGGATTTGCCCGACCAGGACAGCAGTAGCGGCTGGAACGTCTGCAGCACGCCGCGCAGCGCGGAGTGCGGGCGCTTCGCGCCCTTCGCGACGAGCGCGAGGCGGCCGTGATCGCGCGTGAGCACGTCGATGATCAGGCTCGTTTCCCGATACGGATAGCTGTGCAGCACGAACGCCGGCTGCTCGGCGACGCGGAAATCGGACGTGCGAGACGTCGCGCGCCGCGCCTTGCGACGCGGCGGTTCGGGCGGTGCCGGCAACGGCGCGTCGTTCGCGCCGGCGGTCACCGCGTCTTCGGTCGACGTCAGCGCGTCATTCGTACCCATAGGCGCGCAGCCCCGCCTCGTTGTCAGCCCACCCGCTCTTCACCTTCACGAAGGTCTCGAGATACACGGGGCCGTCGAACAGCTTCTCCATGTCCATCCGCGCCTCGGTGCTGATCTGCTTGAGCTTCTCGCCCTTTTTGCCGATCACCATCGCCTTGTGCGAATCGCGCTCGACGAGGATCGTCGCGAAGATACGCTTCAGGCGCCCTTCCTCCTCGAACTTGTCGATCAGCACGGTGCTCGTGTAGGGCAGTTCGTCGCCGGTCCAGCGGAACACCTTCTCGCGCAGGATTTCGGCCGCAAGGAAGCGCGAACTGCGGTCGGTCAGTTCGTCCTCGCCATAGATCGGCTCGCCTTCCGGCAGGTACGGCTTGATGGTGTCCAGCAGGCGCTTGATGTCTTCCGGCCGCTGTGCCGACAGCGGCACGAGTTCGGTGAATTCGCGCAGCCCGCTCATCTGTTGCATGAACGGGAACAGCGTCGCCTTGTCGGACACACGATCGATCTTGTTCGCGATCAGCAGCGTCGGCATGCCGGGCGGGATCAGGTCGAGCACCTTCTGGTCGTCGGGCCCGAAGCGGCCGGCCTCGATCACGAACAGGATCACGTCGACCGACGTGAGCGTCGACGTGACCGCGCGGTTCAGCGAGCGGTTCAGCGCGGTGCTGTGACGAGTCTGAAAGCCCGGCGTATCGACGAACACGAATTGCGCGTCGTCGAACGTGTTGATGCCGGTGATGCGATGGCGGGTCGTTTGCGCCTTGCGCGACGTGATGCTGATCTTCTGGCCGACGAGTGCGTTCATCAACGTCGACTTGCCGACGTTCGGGCGGCCCACGATCGCGATCATGCCGCAACGGAAACCGGTAGGAGCGGGAGTGTTCATATCGTTTGGGAGACAGGTTCGGAAACGGCCGCGCGGCGCGCGGCACGATCGAGGGGCAATTCAGTGGTCGGCATCGGCCACGCGCGCCTGCGCGGCAGCGAGGCTTGCGCCACCCTGCGGCGTCTCGGTGCCGGGCGCCGCGGCGTCGCGGGCGCGCGACGTTGCACGCGAAGCGGCGTCTGAACCGGCAGCGGGCTTGTCGGTGGACGCGGCCGGATCGGCCGCTTGGCCCGCCTGCTTGTCGGCTGCACGGGGGGCGGCTTCCGCGTGCTTGTCCGTCGCGCGGTCCGCCGCGCGCGAGCCGGCTTCGTTGCGATCCGACGGCTTCTCAGACGCCTTGTCGGCCGGCTTGTCGGCCATCGGCTTCGGGGGCCGGTCGGCCTTGTCCGTGGCCGTTTCCACATGCGCCGCGCGAATCGCGGCCATCGGCGCCTGCGTCGGCCGCTCGGTCGTGTGTGCGCCGGCGTCGGTCGCTGCCGACCCGGCAGCAGGCGCCTTCGCGTCGCGCGTCGTCGCACGCTCCTTTCGTTCCGGCGAACGCAGGTCGAGTGCTTCCTGCACGCCCTTCACGCCCGGCACGATTTCAGGCTCGACGTGCTTCGACCCGCGTGCGTTCTTCGAACGCTTCGGCTTCGCGGCCAGCATCGGCGCGGCCGCCAGCACCTCGTCGAGCGCCTTCTTCGCGGCAGCCTGCTCGGCCGCCCGCCGGCTCGCGCCGGAGCCTGACACCTTCACGTCGAGCTTCGGCACCGTGCACTCGACCTCGAACTGCTGATTGTGCGCCGCACCATGAGTCGCGACGACCGTATAGGTCGGTAGCGCGATCTTGTGCCCCTGCAGGTACTCCTGCAGCAGCGTCTTCGCATCCTTGCCGAGCGTGCGCGGATCGATGTGGTCGAGAATCGGGATATAGAGGCGCTTGATGACCCCCTGGGCGGCTTCGAAGCCGCCATCGAGGAATACCGCCCCGATGATGGCTTCGAACGCGTCCGCGAGGATCGACGGGCGACGGAAGCCGCCGCTGCGCAATTCGCCCTCGCCCAGCCGCAGCCCTTCCGAAATATTCAGGGCCTGAGCGATTTCGTAGAGCGACTGCTGCTTGACGAGGTTGGCGCGCACGCGCGACAGGTCGCCTTCGTCCAGCTTGCTGAAACGCTGGAACAAAAGGGCGGCCACCGCGCAATTCAGAACGGAATCGCCGAGAAACTCGAGCCGTTCATTGTGCGTGGCACTGTGACTGCGATGGGTCAAAGCCTGGCGCAATAATTCCGCATTGCGGAATTCGTAGCGCAGCCGGCTTTCCAACTGGGATAGGGGCATGTGCAGGAGTATAACGCGGGCGCCGGTCGGGCCGAAACGGCACGGCCGGACGCGAAAAGGCGTGACGAGGCGGTGTTACCGCCGGTTCTTAAAGTAGTTCGGCAATACGCGACGCGGCCCGTGCGTCGCGTATTGCGTGCGAGTCGAACGCGATCAGTTGAAGGAACCGATGCGCTTCAGGTCGCCGAAGTTCATCCAGATGAAGAACGCGCGGCCGACGATGTTGTTGTCCGGCACGAAACCCCAGTAGCGGCTGTCGGCGCTGTTGTCGCGGTTGTCGCCCATCATGAAGTAGTGGCCCGGCGGCACCTTGCAGATCACGCCGCGGCTGTTGTACGTGCAGTTGTCGCGATACGGATAATCGTAGGCGCCCATCACGAACGGCGGCACGGCCGGGTTGTTGAGGATCGCGTTCTTCTTGTTGCCGATCGTTTCCTCGAACTGCTTTGCGTAGTTCTGGCGCTCGTCGTCGAAGAAATCCGGCAACGGCGTTTCGGGCACCGGCTGGCCGTTGATCGTCAGTTGCTTGTCCTGGTAAGCGACCGTGTCGCCCGGCAGGCCGATCACGCGCTTGATGTAGTCGACCGACTCGTCCTTCGGATAACGGAACACGACGACGTCGCCGCGCGACAGCGGGCTGCCCTGCGTGATCTTCGTGTTCGTGATCGGCATGCGCAGGCCGTATTCGAACTTGTTGACGAGGATGAAGTCGCCGACCAGCAGCGTCGGCACCATCGAGCCCGACGGGATCTTGAACGGCTCGACGACGAACGAACGCACGACGAATACGGCCAGGATCACCGGGAAGAAGCTCGCGGTGTACTCGAGCCACCACGGCTGGCGCAGCTTTTCGTCGCGCAGCTTCGAACGCGTCTGCCCCGCGTTTTCGTCCGCGAAACGCTTGTCGATGCGCGACTGCTGGCGATCGAACTCCTCGATCGCCGCATCGGCCGCCTTGCGTCGCCGCGGCAGGAACACCAGTTTGTCCAACACCCACGCTACGCCCGTCACGACGACGAGCACAAAAAGAATCAGCGCAAAATTCATAAAAGGATCAGTCCTGTTATTTGTCTTCGACGCGCAAGATCGCGAGGAACGCTTCCTGCGGGATCTCGACCGAACCCACCTGCTTCATGCGTTTCTTACCTTCTTTCTGCTTCTCGAGCAGTTTCTTCTTTCGCGTGATGTCGCCGCCGTAGCACTTCGCGAGCACGTTCTTGCGGAGTGCCTTGATGTTCTCGCGCGCGACGATGTGCGCGCCGATTGCGGCCTGGATCGCCACGTCGTACATCTGGCGCGGAATGATCTCGCGCATCTTCGCGGCCACTTCACGGCCGCGATACTGCGACTGCGAGCGGTGCACGATGATCGACAGCGCATCGACCTTGTCGCCGTTGATCAGCATGTCGACCTTCACGACGTCCGACGTGCGGTATTCCTTGAACTCGTAATCCATCGACGCATAACCGCGCGACACCGACTTCAGCCGATCGAAGAAGTCGAGCACGATTTCGGCCATCGGGATTTCGTACGTGAGCTGCACCTGGCGGCCGTGATACTGCATGTTGATCTGCGAGCCGCGCTTCTGCTCGCACAACGTGATCACGGACCCGACGTAGTCCTGCGGCATGTACAGGTTCACGGTGACGATCGGCTCGCGAACTTCGGCGATGCGGCCGGGCTCCGGCATCTTTGCCGGGTTCTCGACCATGATCGTCGAGCCGTCGCTCTGCACGACCTCGTAGACGACCGTCGGCGCGGTCGTGATGAGATCCATGTCGAATTCGCGCTCGAGCCGCTCCTGCACGATTTCCATGTGCAGCAGCCCGAGGAAGCCGCAGCGGAAACCGAAGCCGAGCGCCTGCGACACTTCCGGCTCGTACTGCAGCGATGCGTCGTTGAGCTTCAGCTTCTCGAGCGACTCGCGCAGCGCGTCGTACTGGTTCGCCTCGACCGGATAGAGGCCTGCGAACACCTGCGGCTTCACTTCCTTGAAACCCGGCAGCGGCTCGGTGGCGGCCTTGGTCACGTGCGTGACGGTATCACCGACCTTCGCGGCCGTCAGTTCCTTGATGCCGGCGATGATGAAGCCCACCTGCCCGGCCGACAGCGATTCGAGATTGCGCGACTTCGGCGTGAATACACCGACGTGCTCGACCGGATACTGCGCGCCGGTCGCCATCATCTTGATCTTGTCCTTCGGGCGCAGCGTGCCGTTGACGATGCGCACGAGCATCACGACGCCGACGTAGTTGTCGAACCACGAATCGATGATCAGCGCCTGCAGCGGCGCGGCCGGATCGCCCTTCGGCGGCGGCACCTTCGCGATCAGCGCTTCAAGCACGTCCTCGACGCCGAGCCCCGTCTTCGCGCTGCAGCGCGTCGCGTCGGTCGCGTCGATGCCGATCACGTCCTCGATCTCCTCGATCGCGTTCTCGGGGTTCGCGGCCGGCAGGTCGATCTTGTTCAGCACCGGCACGACCTCGACGCCGAGCTCGATCGCCGTGTAGCAGTTCGCGACCGTCTGCGCCTCGACGCCCTGGCTCGCGTCGACCACGAGCAGCGCACCTTCGCACGCGGACAGCGAACGGCTGACCTCGTACGAGAAGTCGACGTGCCCCGGCGTATCGATCAGGTTGAGGTTGTAGACCTTGCCGTCGCGGGCGCGATAGGACAGTGCCGCCGTCTGCGCCTTGATCGTGATGCCGCGTTCGCGCTCGATATCCATCGAATCGAGCACCTGCGCTTCCATTTCACGGTCGGCGAGGCCGCCGCATACCTGGATGATGCGATCCGCGAGCGTCGACTTGCCATGGTCGATGTGCGCGATGATCGAGAAATTGCGAATATGATCCATTCAGTGCCGATCAAGCGAAAAAGGCGCGCTCGACGACTGCGGAGCACGCCTTGTAAGTCGGTGAAAAAACGGCTTATTTTAGCCGAAAAGGCCTTTGCCGGGCGGTAATTTGGGACGTCTGGTCGAGGACGCCCGGTCAGGGCACCCTGCCGGAGGCCTTGGCGGGCAGACTCGCACCGGAACTCCGCGCAGGGCGCGGCCGGCGGCGGGGCCAGATTCAGCGCCGCGCCGATAGCGCGCCGCGCACCCTCGCCTCGTCGAACCGGTGGCGGCACACCTCCGTGCCGTCCAGCAACAGCACCGGCACGTCCTCGTCGTAACGGGCGACGAGCGCCGGATCGGCGTCGATGTCGACGTAGTCGACGGCAACGCCGAACTCGGCCGCCACGGGCGCCAGCGCATCGCGCATGTCGTCGCACAGATGGCACCAGCCGCGGCCGTAGAGCGTGAACATCGGCGCGTTACTTCTGGATCGGGCGCGGGCGCACCGGCACGAACTGCGTGTTGTCCCCGCGCCGCACGAGCACCGCGACCGCCTTCTGCGGATCCAACTGCGCGGTCACGTCGGCGAACTGCTTCGCGCTCGTGATGTCGGTGTCGCCGACGCGCAGCACGATGTCGCCGCGCTGCAGGCCCGCACGGGCCGCCGGACCGTCGACGCCGTCGATCTGCACGCCATTCTTCAGCTTCAGCGACTTCAGCTGGTCAGCCGAAAGGTCGCTGACCGTCAAGCCGAGTGAATTGGCCTGGCGCGGCTTCTGCGGCACATTCTTGCGCTGCTCGGCCTTCGCCGTCGTCTCCGCCGGCGTCTCGGCGATCGTGATCGGCACATCACGCGCCTGACCCTTGCGCCACACGCTGACGGTCGCCTTGGTGCCCGGCTTCGTGTCGCCGACCATGCGCGGCAGATCCGACGCCGCATCGACCGGCCGGCCGTTGAACTTCAGGATGATGTCACCCGGCTGAATGCCCGCCTTGTCGGCCGGACCGCCCGGCTCGACGCTGCTGACGAGCGCGCCTTCCGCCTTCGGCAGCCCGATCGAGTCGGCCACGTCCTTCGTCACTTCGCCGATCGCCACCGCGATGCGACCGCGCGTGACCTTGCCGGTCGCCTTCAGCTGGTCTGCCACGCGCATCGCCTCGTCGATCGGGATCGCGAACGAAATGCCCATGAAACCGCCGGTGCGGCTGTAGATCTGCGAGTTGATGCCGATCACCTCGCCCTGCATGTTGATCAGCGGGCCGCCCGAGTTGCCGGGGTTCACCGCGACGTCGGTCTGGATGAACGGCAGGTAATCGCCCGTGTTGCGGCTCTTCGAACTCACGATGCCGGCCGTCACGGTGTTGTCGAGGCCGAACGGCGAGCCGATCGCGACGACCCACTCGCCGACGCGCACCTTGTTCGAATCGCCGATCGCGACGACCGGCAGATTCGACGCCTGGATCTTGACGACCGCGACGTCCGTGCGGTCGTCGACGCCGACCAGTTTCGCCTTGAATTCGCGCTTGTCGGTCAACGTCACGTAGATGGTGTCAGCGTCGTCGACGACGTGCGCGTTGGTCATCACGTAGCCGTCCGCCGACACGATGAAGCCCGAACCGACGCCGCGGTTCTGCTCGGTGTCGGGCGGATTGTCCGGCGCCGGCGCGTTTTTCGGGTTGCCATTGCCGTTGCCGCCACCACTACCGGGCGCCTGCGGCAGCGGAATGCCGAAGAAGCGCCGGAAGAATTCCGACATGTCGCCGTTGTCGAAGCCCGGCGGGAGCACGCCGCGCGGCCCGGGCGTCGGCACGTTCGCGGTGGTCCGGATGTTCACGACAGCCGGCCCGACCTTCTCGACCAGATCGGCGAAGTCGGGAAGGCTGGCCGCAGGAGGCGTGACAGCGGCAGCGGTATGCGAGGCAAGCGGCAGGCAGGCAAACAGCACCGCCGCCGCGAACACTTTGCGCAGCGTGAGTTTCGTCATGTCGAAAGCCGTAGCGTTACTTGGAAGCCTTGTATTCTATGGCAGACGCGAACTGCTGCAACGTGGCCGGCGGCACTTCGCCGAGCACGGTGATCCAGTAGTCGCCGCGACGCTTCACGAGCACGTGGGTCGCGCCGGTGCTGCCCGCACCTTCCTTGCGCGTGTTCTTTTCGGCCGGTTCGATGAAGACGGAGATCGTCGCGAGGCCGTCGGTGAAGACGGCCTGATCGACCGGAATCGGCGGATCACCGGCGTCGCGCGCGGCCATCGGGCGGCGCACCTCGCGAATCTTCCGGAATCCGGCGATGGTCGGTGCGATCTGCCAGCCCTGCGCTTCCATGTCGACCGTCGCGACCGGCGGGCGGACGACCGTCCAGCCGCTCAGGTTGCGCATGCCGGCCGCAATCGCGGATTTGTCGCCGGCCGTGCCGCCTGTCTGCACTTGCGAAAATGCGACCTGCTCGAGCACGTGATCGCTCGCGTCGAGCGTCTGCGAACGCAGCAGCAGCCCGGTGCGGGTGTCGGCCCACAGCTTGTACGTGAACCGGTACGCATCCTTCGGTACGAGTTCGACCACTTGCGCGTCGACTCCGGCCACACGGTCCTTGCCGAGCAGCTTCGCGTCATAAACGGACATCACGTGCTCGCCGCCCGCGCCGAGCAATGCAGGGAACGAATCGCGCGTCTGGCGGCGCTCGACCACGCACAACTTGCGCTCGGGAACGAACGTGTACAACTCGTCGTTGTGCCGCAGAACCTTGCGCGGCTTGCCGTCGAGCGACTCGATCCGCTCGAACTCGCCGTCGCGGGACGCCACGTGCGCGATACGCGACGACTGGACATAGCCGCCGCGCTGGTAGACGAACGTACCCTCGTAGCTCTGCTGCTGCGCCGCCTGCTGGATGCGATCGAGCCAATCCGCCGCACCCTTGCGGGTCGCGACGGGATCGTCCGGTTGCTGGGCGCTGGCTGTGAGGGATTGGACGGACAACAGGGCGGCTGCGCAAAGCAGGAGGGCCGGCAGCCGCTTCCATCCGGAGATGGCGTGATTCAACTGCAATGTCCGCATCGGGTTTATTGGCCTGGCGTGGTGGTCACGGCAGCGCGGATCAGCGGCATCGAGCCCGTGACGACGGGCTGCTGCGCGAATTGCTGGTGCGCTTCAAGGTATTGGTCGAGACTTGCGTCGCGGATGATGTTGACGTCCTGCAGACCCGGCTGCGCCGATGCCTGCGCAACCGTCACGCGCTGCAGGTTGCCGTTCTGCGGTGCGCCTGTCGATGCGACCTGGACGGCGCCCGGCGCGCCGGCCGTCTGCATCTGCGGGACGACGATCCACGTCAGCGTGGCGGCCGCGGCGGCCACCGCGAACGCGGGCACGACTCGCCGGCGCAGCGACAGCAGTTTGCGCGCGACCGGCGCGGCGGCCGGCGCGAGCAGGTGCGGCTCGCTTTCGAGCGCGGCCGACATGCGCGCGGTGAACGCGACGCTCAGCGCGGGCGACAGCGCAAGCTCGTCCGAGCGCAGCGCATCGCCGATCAGGTGGTAATGGGCCCACGCAGCGCGATCCGCGCGGTCGAGCTCAGCCAGAAACTGCCCGTGATCCGGGCCGTCGAACAGTTCACCGTCGACCAGAGCGGAAAGGCGCTCGCCGCGCGAGCACGCCTGCGACTGCGTATTGACCGACCCCATGATGCTCCCCATCTTGCACACCCCGTCGTGACTTCACGACTCTATCCGTAACTAGACCCCGACCCGCTTCGTTGCGCCCGTCGCGCTTACCAGCGCTTGCCTTCGGGCGTATCGAGCAGCGGACGCAATTTCGCAGCAATTGCCTCGCGCGCCCGGAAGATCCGCGACCGGACCGTCCCGATCGGACAATCCATCATTTCCGCGATCTCTTCGTAGCTCAGGCCCTCGATCTCGCGCAGCGTGATCGCCTGGCGCAGTTCTTCGGGCAGGACGGCCATTGCAGCGTTGACCGTCTCGGCAATCTGCTTGCTCATCAACATCGACTCAGGCGTGTTGATATCCCTTAGTTGGTCTGCGTCGGAGAAAGTTTCCGCTTCCTCGGCATCGGCCTCGGTGGAGGTCGGTGCCCGGCGGCCCTGCGTCGCAAGGTAGTTCTTCGCCGTATTGACGGCAATCCGGTACAACCACGTGTAGAACGCCGACTCGCCGCGAAATTGCGGCAGCGCACGATACGCCTTGATGAACGCGTCCTGGGCCACATCCTCGACCTCGGCGGGATCCCGCACGAGGCGCGAGATCAGCCGAATGATCTTGCGGTGGTATTTGGAGACCAGGAGTTCGAACGCTGCCTTGTCGCCTTTCTGTACGCGCTCGACCAGAGCCTGATCGATTTCTTTTTCACTCACCTGACAAATCCGTTAACTAGGGATGCAACGCGGAGCGTTATTGTAGCGTTCCGGCGCCGGGCGCTGGTTACGGTCGGTAACTGCGCCACCGTCATGCCCGCCCCGCCGTGCCCGCGGTACGCGCCAGCACGGACAGCGCGCTGAACGACGCGGCATCGAGCGCATCGGCCGGGATCAGCAGCGGCCGGGCGCGCCGGGCGCCCTGCCCGACCGACAGCACGAGCAGCAGGCTGCTCCAGTGTGCATGGCCGGTCACGCGGCCCCGGGCCAGCAAGCGCCCGGTGCGGCCAAACGCCGCAATCTCCCCGAATGCATCGATCCGCAGCTCGGCCGGCAGCCGACGGGCACAGGCCCGCGCGGCACACACGGCAAGCAGCGCAGCCGTCGCCGCGGACACGCAAGCGCCGGCGGCAGCACCGGCCCGCGGCGCCCAGAACAGGTACGCGGACGCGGCAGCCGCCGCGACGAACACGGCCAGCACGACATACGACACGGCCGAGGCCCGCAACGCAAAGCGCTGCGGACGCCCGGCCGGAGCATCGAATGGACTCGTCAAGCGATTCGGCGTCAGACGCGCTTGAACACCAGCGTGCCGTTGGTACCGCCGAAGCCGAAGTTGTTCTTCACGGCAACGTCGATCTTCATGTCACGCGCGGTATTCGCGCAGTAATCCAGATCGCACTCGGGGTCCTGGTTGAAGATGTTGATGGTCGGCGGCGACACGTTGTTGTGCAGCGCCAGCACCGTGAACACCGACTCGAGACCGCCCGCGCCACCCAGCAGGTGGCCCGTCATCGACTTCGTCGAGTTCACGACGAGCTTGTACGCATGCTCGCCGAAGGCTGCCTTCACCGCGTCGGACTCGTTCTTGTCGCCGAGCGGCGTCGACGTGCCGTGCGCGTTCAGGTACTGAACCTCGTCCGCGTTCACGCCGGCGTCGCGCAGTGCCGCGACCATGCAGCGGCGCGGACCGTCCATGTTCGGCGCGGTCATGTGGTACGCATCGCCAGTCATGCCGAAGCCCGAGACTTCCGCATAGATCTTCGCGCCGCGCGCCTTCGCCGCCTCGTATTCCTCGAGCACCATGACGCCTGCACCCTCGCCCAGCACGAAGCCGTCGCGGTCCTTGTCCCACGGACGGGACGCAGTGGCCGGATCGTCATTGCGGGTCGATAGCGCACGCGCAGCCGCGAAGCCGCCGATGCCGAGCGGCGACACCGTCGATTCGGCGCCGCCCGCGACCATCACGTCGGCATCGCCGGCCTGGATCAGGCGCGCCGCGAGGCCGATGCTGTGCAGACCGGTCGTGCAGGCCGTCACGACCGCGAGGTTCGGGCCCTTCAGGCCGAACATGATGCTCAGGTGACCCGAGATCATGTTGATGATCGAACCCGGCACGAAGAACGGCGAGATCCGGCGCGCGCCGCGATCGACGTAGGTCTGGTGCGTGTCTTCGATCATCGGCAGGCCGCCGATGCCGGAGCCGACCAGCACGCCGATGCGTTCCGCATTGGCTTCGTTCACTTCGAGGCCGCTGTCCCGGATTGCCTGGACGCCGGCTGCGATGCCGTAATGGATGAACGTATCCATGTTGCGGGCTTCCTTCGCCGGAATGTACTCCTCGGCGCTGAAACCCTTCACCTCACCCGCGAAATGCACGGCAAGGTTCGACGGATCGAACTTCGTGACGGTGGCGATGCCGGACCTGCCGGCGACGAGATTGGCCCAGCCGTCGGCAACATTATTGCCAACAGGCGAAATCAGCCCCAGGCCTGTAACGACAACACGACGGCGGCTCACGGTAACCTCTTTTCCATTGGATGACAAAAACAAAAGCCACAGTGGCCACAGGAACCAGCCCTGCGAGCCCTGTGGCTGTTAGTCCGTCCGGCGCGGTTGCCGGCAGGATGGCGCGTCAAACGCGAAGATCGCGGCGACGTGGCAGACAAGCGCTAAGGCGCTTACGCCTTGACGTTTGCGCGAGCGTAGTCGATCGCTTGCTGAACGGTCGTGATCTTCTCTGCTTCTTCGTCCGGGATTTCCATGCCGAACTCGTCTTCGAGCGCCATCACCAGTTCGACCGTGTCGAGCGAGTCCGCGCCCAGGTCGTTCACGAACGATGCTTCGTTCTTGATCTCGGCTTCTGCGACGCCCAGTTGCTCAGCGACGATCTTCTTGACACGTTGTTCGATGTTATCCATTACCCCTCCGAGGGAAAGTTCAGATTTACAAGTGCGCGCATTTTATCAGGTTTGCTGACGCCAAAACGCGCGTTGGCTTGATGGTCGATCAAGCGCCTATCCGCCTGAAAAACGGGATACGGCGCGGATGGTAAACGAAAACCGTTACGACATGTACATGCCGCCGTTCACGTGCAGCGTCGTGCCGGTGATGTAACCGGCCTGCGGCGATGCGAGGAACGCGACGGCATGGGCGATGTCTTCCGGGCTGCCGAGGCGGCCGAGCGGAATCTGGGTCTTGAGCGCGGTCTGCTGTTCTTCCGGCAGCGTCTTCGTCATGTCGGTGTCGATGAAGCCCGGCGCGACGCAGTTCACCGTGATGCCGCGGCTGCCGATCTCGCGCGCGAGCGCACGGGTCATGCCCGCGACGCCGGCCTTCGCGGCAGCATAGTTGACCTGCCCCGGGTTGCCGGCCGAACCGACCACCGACGTGATGTTGATGATACGGCCGCCGCGGGCCTTCATCATCGGGCGCAGCACTGCACGCGACAGGCGAAACACCGACTTCAGGTTGGTGTCGATCACCGCGTCCCAGTCCTCGTCCTTCATCCGCATCGCGAGCTGGTCCTGCGTGATCCCGGCGTTGTTGACGAGCACGTGGAGCGCGCCGAATTCCTTCACGGTCGCGTCGATCAGCGCTTCGGCCGCCGCCGCGTCGTTGACGTTCAGCACCGCGCCGCGGCCCGTCACGCCCGCTTCCGCGAACCCTGCGGTAATCGCGGCGGCGCCCGATTCGCTCGTCGCCGTGCCGATCACCGTCGCGCCCAGGCGCGCGAGTTCGAGCGCGATCGCCCGGCCGATGCCGCGAGACGCGCCGGTCACGATCGCGACCTGTTTATCGAGAGTCTTTTCCATGAATCGAATATCCGTCTCTTGAGGAAAGGCGCCGCGTCAGGCGGTCGCCAGCTTCAGTGCTTCGTCGAGCGAAGCCGGATCGAACACCGATACGCCGACCAGGTTGCCGTCGATGCGCTTCGTCAGGCCCGACAGCACCTTGCCCGGACCGCATTCGATCACGTGCGTGACGCCCGTGCCCGCGATGTGCTGCACGCATTCGACCCAGCGCACCGGGCCCGCGGCCTGGCGCACCAGCGCGTCCTTGATCGCGGCCGGATCGCTGGTCACCGCGACGTCGATGTTGTTGACGACCGGAATCTGCGGCGCCTTCACGTCGACGTTCGCGAGATAGTCGCGCAACTGGTCCGACGCCGGCTTGAGCAGCGACGAATGGAACGGCGCCGACACGGGCAGCGGCAACGCGCGCTTCGCGCCCTTCGCCTTCGCGATCTCGCAAGCTTTCTCGACGGCCGCCTTCGCGCCCGCGATCACGACCTGCGCCGGAGCGTTGAAGTTCACGGCTTCGACGACGCCCGCTTGCGCGGCTTCGACACACACCGCGCGCACCGTGTCGTCATCGAGACCCAGGATCGCGGCCATGCCGCCCTCGCCGACCGGCACGGCCGTCTGCATCGCCTGCGCGCGGAAGCGCACGAGCGGCACCGCGTCCTTGAACGCGATCGCGCCCGCGGCGACGAGCGCCGTGTATTCGCCGAGGCTGTGGCCCGCGACGATCGACGGGGCCGGGCCGCCGGCCTGCTGCCATGCGCGGTAGCACGCGTAGGCGGCCGTCAGCATCACGGGCTGCGTGTTGGTGGTCAGATTCAGTTCTTCGGCCGGACCTTCGGCGATCAGCTTGCCGAGATCCTGATTGAGTGCATCGGATGCTTCCTGAAGCGTCTCGCGCACGACGGCCAGATCGGCGAATGCGTTGAGCATGCCGACCGACTGCGAGCCCTGCCCCGGAAAAACGAATGCAAATTTCATATCGTCCCCAATTGAATCGATTCGGACGGCGCGCGCGAACGGCGCGCCGGTTCGGGATCCGCGCGCAGCCATTGCGCGCCGCGGATCAGTAGCGGAAGACGGATGCGCCCCACGTGAAGCCGCCGCCGACGCCTTCGATCAGCACGTGCTGACCGCGCTGGATGCGGCCGTCGCGCACCGCGGTGTCGAGCGCCAGCGGGATCGACGCAGCCGACGTGTTGCCGTGCTGGTCGACCGTCACGACCATGCGCTCCTGCGGCAGGCCGAGCTTGCGGCAGGTGCTGGTCATGATGCGGATGTTGGCCTGGTGCGGAATCAGCCAGTCGATCTGCTCCGGCGCGAGATTCGCCTTGGCGAGCGCCTCGATCGCGACCTTTTCGAGCACGTTGACCGCGAGCTTGAACACGGCCTGCCCGTCCATGTACAGGAACGCGCTGCCGTCGATCACGCCGCGATTGACGTTGCCCGGTGTGCAGAGGATGTTCGAATAACTGCCATCCGCGTGCAGCGCGCTGCCTAGCACGCCCGGCTCTTCCGATGCGGACAGGATCACCGCGCCCGCGCCGTCGCCGAACAGCACGCAGGTCGTCCGGTCCTTGAAATCGAGAATGCGCGAGAACGTCTCCGCGCCGACGATGAGCGCCGTGCGGTGCTGGCCACTGCGGATGAAGCTGTCGGCCGTCGCCATCGCATAGGCGAAACCGGAGCACACGGCCTGCACGTCGAATGCCGCGCCGCCGTTCTTGATGCCGAGCTTGTTCTGCAGCAGGCACGCCGTGCTGGGAAACACGAAATCGGGGGTCGAAGTCGCGACGATGATCAGGTCGATCGACTGCGGATCGATACCGGCCATTTCGATCGCACGACGCGACGCCTCGAGCGCGAGGTCGCTCGTCGTGACGTCCGGTGCGGCGAAGTGACGCGCATGGATGCCCGTGCGCGCAACGATCCACTCATCGCTCGTCTCGATGCCTTCCTTCGCGAGTCGATCGGCAAGCTGCTGGTTCGTGACGCGGTCGGGCGGCAGATAGCTGCCCGTGCCGAGCACGCGGGAATAGAGAGTCGATTGGGCCATTTATGCTTTAGAGGATTGCGCAGCGGAAGGTTCGGCGTGATGGCCTGCGGCCGGGCTCGTCTGGCCCGCGCCGCCCGCGTCGTGTTCGCCGTCGCCGAGCGACACCGAATTGTCCGCCATCGCGCGCGCGAGGCGCTCCAGCACGCCGTTTTTGACGGCATCATACCCGCGTTTGATCGCCCACTCAAACGCATAGGCATCGGCCGAACCGTGGCTTTTGATCACGAGGCTCTTCAGCCCCAGCAGCGCTGCTCCATTGTACTGGCGGTGATCGACGCGCTTCTTGAAACGCATCAGCACCGGCAGCGCAAGCAGCGCCATCAGCTTCGACATCAGCGAACGGCCGAACTCCTCGCGGATGATGTCGGAGAGCATCTGCGCGAGCCCTTCGGACGTCTTCAGCGCGACGTTGCCGACGAAGCCGTCGCAGACGATCACGTCGACCGTGCCTTTATAGATGTCGTTGCCTTCGACGTTGCCGCGGAAATTCAGCGTGCTGGCGCGCAGCAGTTCCCCTGCGCGCTTGATCGTCTCGTTGCCCTTGATGACCTCTTCGCCGATGTTCAGCAGGCCGATCGTCGGACGCTCCTTGCCTTCGAGCGCGGCAACGAGCGCGTGCCCCATCTCCGCGAACTGCAGCAGGTGCTGCGGCTCGCAGTCGACGTTCGCGCCGAGGTCCAGCATCATCGTGTAGCCGGTCGGGTTCGGCAGCGCGAACGCGATCGCGGGCCGCTCGATGCCGGGCAGCGTCTTGAGCACGTAACGGGAAACGGCCATCAGCGCACCGGTATTGCCGGCGGAGATACAGGCCTGGGCCGCGCCGTCCTTGACGTGGTTGAGCGCGACACGCATCGAAGAATCCTTCTTCTTGCGCAGCGCCACTTCGACAGGGTCGTCCATCGCCACGACTTCGGTGGCGGGCACGATGGTCAGCGCGGGATCGTCGAGGGCTTTCAGCTTTTTCAGCTGAGCGCGGATCGCGCTTTCGATGCCGACGAGCATCAGGTGCGCATCGGGATGCGCGCGGACGAACTTGACTGCCGCGGGAACGGTCACGGACGGGCCGTGGTCGCCTCCCATGCAATCGATTGTGAGCTTTACGGTCATGGAATGCGACGAATTTCAGGCACAAAAAAGCGGCAGTTGAATGCCGCCTTTTTGTTGAGCCAGGAAAGTGTCAAGCGAACCAGTTGTCACGCGAACGGCGAACGTAGCGCGCAACGCGTGACTTGACGCTTAGTCGTTCTTCGTCTTGACGACTTTCTTGCCGCGATAGTAGCCGTTCGGGCTGACGTGGTGACGCAGATGCACTTCACCCGTGCTCGGCTCGACTGCCAGCGGCGCTGCCGTCAGGAAATCGTGCGAACGATGCATGCCGCGCTTCGACGGCGACTTCTTGTTTTGCTGGACTGCCATGACTAACTCCTAAATAATTTTCCGGATTCTAACACAGCCCGATCCGGCGCTTAACTACCCTGGCCCAAAGCCCTTACGCCTTCCCGCGCCACAACTGCTTAGTGTTTCTTGCCGCCGTCCCCGTCCTTCTTCAGCGCTTCCAGCGCCGCGAACGGATTCGGCCGTTTGCCTTCGTCCTCGTCTTCGGCGGACTCGTCGTCCGCGTCTTCCGAAGGACCGCTCGCACCCGACACGAGGCTTTCGTGAACTGCCGGGCAAACCTCGTGCTTGGGCACGAGCGGCAACGAAAGCAGCAACTCCTCTTCGATCAAGTCGACGAGATCGAACTGGCGTGAGCCCACGATCACATCGGCTTCATCGTCGTCGAGCGGAAATTCTTCAGCTTCTTCTTCGGTCGCAACGACCCGGTACGTCATGTCGACGTCGAACGTCTGGTCGTACGGGGTCATGCAGCGCTGGCACGTGAGCCACGCATGCCCATGCACCGCGAGGCGCAGATACGGCTGCTGCCCATCGGCGCCGTCGTCCTGCAACTCTTTCTGGGTGAACCCTTCGGCCTGCCACGTGAAGACCGTGTCGCGATCGGACGCGTCCGCCGGCACTTCGTTCAGCATGCGCGGCAGCTGCGACAGGCGCACGGCACCCGCTGCTTGCCGCCCGCTGCGGGCCAATTCGAACAGGTCGACCGCGTGCGGATCAAGCAACGCCGCAGGTTTGCCAGAAGAAGTGTTCATGTTGCGCTCCTGCCTACAGGCTGACTTGCGGGATCCGGCTTGCTGGCGCCGCACACGTGCGCGATCTACGCCGCGTACGATTACGTACTTTACGTCCGAAGACCCGGCAGGCGCCACCACAGCGAAAGCCTGCCGATGAAAAGCGGGAAAGCATACCTGTTTTACCTTTTTCGGTCAATCACTTATGCTTGCGCCCTCGCAACACCGCGCCACACCTGACGACTCATCGACCCAACCGACCATGCCGGATACCGTTTGCCGCCCGCCGCGGCTGATTCTCGCCTCCAGTTCCCGCTACCGCCGCGCGCTCCTCGAGCGCCTCGGCATGCCGTTCGACGTCATGTCGCCCGACCTCGACGAAACCCCGCTCGCAGGAGAAGCGCCGGCCGAGACCGCACTGCGCCTCGCCGGCGCGAAGGCGCGCGCGGTCGCCGCGACGATCGACGCGCCGGACGGCGTGCTCGTGATCGGGTCGGACCAGGTCGCGACGTTCGACGGCCGCCAGATCGGCAAGCCCGGCACGCACGAGCGCGCGCTCGCGCAGCTCCTGTCGATGCAGGGCCGCGACGTCGAATTCCACAGTGCGCTCAGCCTGTACGACAGCCGCACGGGTGAAACCTGGAGCGAGGACGTCGTCACGCACGTGCGCTTCCGCTCGCTGTCCGAAGCCGAACTCGACGCTTACCTGCGCGCGGAAACGCCGTACGACGTCGCCGGCAGCGCGAAGTCAGAAGGGCTCGGCATCGCGCTGCTGGATGCCATCGACTCCGACGACCCCACGGCTCTCGTCGGCCTGCCGCTGATCGCGCTCACGCGGATGCTGCGCGCCGCGGGCTATCCATTGTTCGCTACCCAGGGAGACCGCGCATGACGGCCGGCACGCTCTATCTCGTCCCGAACACCCTCGGCGAAGGCGACGCATCGATGCTCGCCGCCGTGCTGCCCGCGGCCGTGCAGGCGCGCGCCGGCACGCTCGGCTACTACATCGGCGAAAACGCGAAAACGACCCGCGCGTTCCTGAAGAAGATCGGCACGACGCGGCCGATCCAGGAGATCGAGATTCGGGAACTGAACGTCAATACGCCGGCCGGCGAGATCGACCGGCTGCTCGCACCGGTACTGGCGGGCGCGGACGCCGGGCTCGTATCCGAGGCCGGCTGCCCCGCCGTTGCCGATCCCGGCGCGCTGCTGGTCCGCCGGGCGCACGAGCGCGGCGTGAAAGTCGTGCCGCTCGTCGGGCCGAGTTCGATCCTGCTAGCGCTGATGGCATCGGGCCTGAACGGCCAGAGTTTCGCGTTCAACGGCTATCTGCCGGTCGATGCGGCCGCGCGCGCGAAACGCCTGCGTGAACTCGAGCAGTTGTCGCGCAAGGCGCGCCAGACGCAGATCTTCATCGAGACGCCGTACCGGAACCATGCGATGCTCGATACGCTCGTCGCGACCTGCGCGCCGTCGACGCAGATCTGCGTCGCAGCCGACTTGACCCTCGAAACCGAGACGATCGCCAGCCGTTCGGTGGCCGACTGGAAAAAGGCGCCGGCGCCGAATCTGCACAAGCGCCCTGCCATCTTCCTGCTGCTCGCGAACTGAGATCGGCACCGGCAACAGCCTCGCGGCGCGGGGCGCCCCGCCCCAATCGGCGCGGCGCCGGCCGGCTGCCGCTCAGCGCAGGCTGAACGACGTGCCGCCTGCGGTCAGCGCCTTCATCGCAGCACCGCCGACCGCCGCGCCGAACTTGCGCGCAACGCGATTCGTCAGGCTTTCCTTCACCGTGTAGTCGACGAGATCCGGCGCCTTCAGCACGTCTCGCGCGACCGTGTCGGTCGTGCCGTAGCCGTCGGCGAGCCCGAGTTCGACGCTCTTCTCGCCGGTCCAGAACAGGCCCGAGAACATGTCGGGCGTTTCGTGCAGCCGCTTGCCGCGGCCATCCTTCACGGCCTTGATGAACTGCGCATGGACCTGGTCGAGCAGCGCCTGCGCATGGGCATCCATCTTCGGCGTGTCGGGCGAGAACGGGTCGTAGAAGCCCTTGTTTTCCCCCGCCGTGTGCAGGCGGCGATCGACGCCCAGCTTGCCCATCAGGCCCGTGAAGCCGAACCCGTCCATCAGCACGCCGATCGAGCCGACGATACTCGCCTTGTCGACGAAGATCTTGTCGGCGGCGGACGCAATGTAATAGCCACCCGATGCGCACATGTCGGTCACGACGACGTACAACGGCTTGTCCGGATACTTCGTGCGGAGCCGGCGGATCTCGTCATAGACCATTCCTGCCTGCACCGGGCTGCCGCCCGGGCTGTTGATCCGCAGCACGACGCCGGCCGTGCCGCTGTCGTCGAAAGCGGCATCCAGCGCCGTATTGATGTCGTCGGCATTCGCGTTGGTGCCCGCCGCGATCTCGCCGTCGATCGTCACGAGCGCCGTGTGGCGCCCGCTCGACGAGAACTTCGAGTCGCTCGAAAAATCGATCAGCGCGAACGCGAGCAGCACGAATACGCCGAGAAACGCAAAGCGGAAGAAGATCTTCCAGCGCCGCGCCGCGCGCTGTTCCTTGACGGCCGCGAGCGCGATCCGCTCGAGCGCCGCACGCTCCCAGTTCGGTTCGCGGCTGTCGGGACGGGAGGAGGAATCAGGGATGTTCGGTTGGTCGGCCATGCAGTAATGTCTTCAGTCGGTCGTGGCGGAAGGGGGCGGAGCGGCGGGTTCCAGGTCGGCATCCGGCACCCAGAATACCGCACGCCCGTCCGGCGTGTCGCGCTCGTCGACTTCGACCGGTCGCAGGCGACCGCCGCGGCACGGGCCGCCGACACACTTGCCAGTATCCGGCGCGTAGATCGCGCCGTGCGTCGCACACATCAGGTACAGGCCCGACGACTCGAAGAACTGCCCTTCGGCCCAGTCGAGTTCCATCGGCACGTGCGCGCAGCGGTTCAGGTAGCCGTACGCACGACCTTCGTAGCGCACGAAGAACACGACCGCCTGCTCGCCGCGCAGCGATGCGTCGACGCGCACGCCGGCACCGCCGTCGGCCAGCGCGTCCGATGCGCACACGCGCACGACTTCCGGCGCCGTGCTCATGCGTGCTCTCGCAGCCACGCCGCCAGCGCGCCGACGTCCGGCGCGACGAAGCGCGGCGTCAGCGCGGCCAGCGCATCGGCCGTGTGCGCACCATACGAAACACCGATGCCGGCGGCACCGGCACTGGCGGCCATCTGCAGGTCGTGCGTGGTGTCGCCGATCATCACGGTACGCGCAAGATCCTGCCCCAATTCGCGCGAAAGTTCGTGCAGCATCGCCGGGTGCGGCTTCGAGAACGTTTCGTCCGCGCAGCGCGTCGCATCGAACAGGCTCGTCAGCTTTGACTGGTCGAGCACGCGGTTCAGCCCGACGCGGCCCTTGCCGGTCGCGACCGCGAGCAGGTAACCCATGTCGCGCAATTCCGCGAGCAGTTCGCGCACGCCGGCGAACAGCTCGATGCGCTGATCGTCCAGCAAGTAGTGATGGCGATAACGTTCGGCCAGCCGCGGATAGTCGGACGGATCGAGGGTCGGCGCAGTAATCTGAAGCGCATCGCGCAGGCCGAGGCCGATCACATAGCGGGACGCCTCGTCCGACGGCGTGGGCAGGCCGAGATCGCGGCACGCGGCCTGGATGCTGTGCGCGATGTGCGCAGTCGAATCCATCAGTGTGCCGTCCCAGTCGAAGACGATCAGGTCAAATTGCTGTCGGGCCATGCAAGTCAGGCGGTATCGCGCAGAGCGCTGAGTTGATCGAGGAAGCGCCGGCATTCGTCCGGCAGCGGCGCGTCGAACTGCAGCGCCTCGCCGGTCAGCGGATGCGTGAGCTTCAGCCGGTGCGCGTGCAGGAACATCCGTTTGAGCGACGGCTGCGCATTCGCGCGCGCCAGCGCCTTGTTCAGTGCGAAGTCGCCATACTTGGCGTCGCCGGCGATCGGCAGGCCGAGATGCGCGAGGTGCACACGAATCTGATGGGTCCGACCCGTTTTGAGTTCCGCTTCGACCAGCGCATAGTCCGGCCAGCGCTCGATCAGGTTGAACACCGTGTGCGACGGCAGGCCGTCGTCCTGCACGCGCACCCGCCGCTCCCCTTCCGGGGTCGAATACTTGAACAGCGGCGCCTTCACCGCACGGCGGCGGCCCCAGTCGGCCTGCCATTCTCCATGTCCGCACGCGAAGTAACGCTTGTCCATCCGGTTCTCGCGAATCTGCTCGTGCAGGCCGACGAGCGCCGAGCGCTTCTTCGCGAGCATCAGGATCCCGGACGTCTCGCGGTCGAGCCGATGCACGAGTTCGAGGAACTTCGCGCGCGGACGCGCCTGACGCATCTGCTCGATCACGCCGAACGCGACGCCGCTGCCGCCGTGCACGGCGACGCCGGCCGGCTTGTTGATGACGAGCATGGCGTCATCTTCGTACAGCACCTCGAATTGCGCGGGCGGCACGATCGGCGTGTCGGCGCGCGCGAGGTCCGCCGCCGCCACGCGCACGGGCGGTACGCGCACGATGTCGCCGAGGGCGAGCCGGTACTGCGCATCGATCCGGCCCTTGTTCACGCGCACTTCGCCGCTGCGCAGGATCCGGTAAATATGGCTTTTCGGCACGCCTTTACAGACGCGCAACAGGAAGTTGTCGATCCGCTGACCGGCCGAGTTTTCGTCGATCTCGATCAGCGATACCTGGCCGCTTGCGACTGAATTCTGGGATATTTTGCCTAACTCATTCATACTGAATATAATTTTGCCCAGCCTGACGTTGAGGGTGGCCTGACCGGCCGGCCCCGACCGAGTCGGGCAAGGTGCAAGCGGAAACCATTATTTTACTTGCGCCGGGGGTCCGCTGCTCGCCCCTAATCAAAGAGATGCAGCAAGTTGCACGCACGGCGCCGCCCGTCGGCAAGGATCGCGCCCACAGGCGGATTCGGTCGGCAAGGCGCCGCGGTAACGGAAAGTTGGTTGAAAAGAATTTGATCGGCAGCCCGACGGCGCGAAGTGCGTCCGCAGGCTGCCGGTTGCGAAAATTACGGCGTTGCGCCCGATTTGGCCCCGCGAAGCGTGCGGGGCTTGGCGACGTCAAACCAGGGAAGTACACCCCAAGCGGGAAAGTCGGGCTGGATTCGATACTCCCCGCTGCGGCCCAAGCCGCAGCATCTGCCGCCCGTCGGCGCGCGCGACGCATTGCGCGCGCCCGTGGCAATGCGCGGACTCAGGCTTAGCGCGCTTTTTTGCAGCGTGCGGTGTGTGAACGCCGTGCTTTGAAGCCGTATTCGCAGGTGCCCTACGGCCGCCGGCCCCGTCTTTCGGGCCCAAGCGCCTCTTCAGGCAATTCTCCCCGCCATCGTTCCCGCTCCAGCGTGCTTGTGACAACACAACAAGGTGCGGCCTGCCGTCGTTCCCGCCCTCGCGACTGACAACCGCGAGGCGCCGGCTGCGGAGCCGCCTGGAGTCGTACATGAAACGCATGCTGTTCAATGCGACGCAGCAGGAGGAGCTGCGCGTCGCCATCGTTGATGGGCAAAAGCTCATCGACATCGACATCGAGACAGCCGGGCGCGAACAGCGCAAAGGCAATATCTACAAAGGTGTCGTCACCCGCATCGAGCCGTCGCTCGAAGCGTGCTTCGTCAACTACGGCGAAGATCGCCACGGCTTCCTGCCGTTCAAGGAAGTCGCCCGCCAGTACTTCAAGGAAGGCATCGACATGCGCTCCGCGCGCATCCAGGATGCCCTGCGCGAAGGCCAGGAGCTGATCGTCCAGGTCGAGAAGGAAGAGCGCGGCAACAAGGGCGCCGCCCTCACGACCTTCATCTCGCTCGCCGGCCGCTACCTGGTGCTGATGCCGAACAATCCGCGCGGCGGCGGTGTATCGCGCCGGATCGAGGGCGACGAGCGCCAGGAACTGCGCGAAACGATGTCGCAACTGCAGATTCCGGACGGCATGAGCATGATCGCCCGTACCGCGGGCATCGGCCGCAGCGCCGAGGAACTGCAGTGGGACCTGAACTACCTGCTGCAACTGTGGCGCGCGATCGAAGCCGCGTCGCAAAGCGGCAACTCCGGCCAGCCGATGCTGATCTACCTGGAATCGAGCCTCGTGATCCGCGCGATCCGGGACTATTTCCAGCCCGATATCGGCGAAATCCTGATCGACACGACCGAGATCTACGATCAGGCCCGTGCGTTCATGGACATCGTGATGCCGGACAACGTGTCGAAGGTGAAGCGCTACCACGACGACGTGCCGCTGTTCTCCCGCTTCCAGATCGAGCACCAGATCGAAACGGCCTACTCGCGCACGGTGCCGCTGCCGTCGGGCGGCGCGATCGTGATCGACCACACCGAAGCGCTCGTCGCGATCGACGTGAACTCGGCGCGCGCGACCAAGGGTGCGGACATCGAGGAAACGGCGACCCGCACGAAC
This sequence comes from Burkholderia sp. Bp9004, assembly GCF_003858025.1. NCBI lineage: Bacteria > Pseudomonadati > Pseudomonadota > Betaproteobacteria > Burkholderiales > Burkholderiaceae > Burkholderia > Burkholderia sp. Bp9004. The sequence goes on from NZ_QTQD01000009.1 coordinate 155,632, forward strand.
CTCGAAGCGGCCGACGAAGTGGCCCGCCAGCTCCGCCTGCGCGACCTCGGCGGCCTGATCGTGATCGACTTCATCGACATGGAGTCGGCGAAGAGCCAGCGCGAAGTCGAGCAGCGCCTGAAAGACGCGCTCAAGCATGACCGTGCACGCGTGCAGATGGGCAAGATCTCCCGCTTCGGCCTGATGGAACTGTCGCGTCAGCGCCTGCGTCCGGCCCTGTCGGAAGGCAGCCACGTGACGTGCCCGCGCTGTAACGGCACCGGCCACATCCGCGATACCGAATCGTCCGCGCTGCAGGTCCTGCGGATCATTCAGGAAGAAGCGATGAAGGAAAACACCGCGGCGATCCACTGCCAGGTGCCGGTCGAGGTGACCGCCTTCCTGCTCAACGAAAAGCGTCAGGAAATCAACAAGATCGAGTCGCGCTTCAAGGTCGGCATCGTGCTGATCCCGAACAAGCACCTCGATACGCCGCACTACAAGCTCGAGCGCCTGCGCCATGACGACGCGCGCCTCGACGATCCGCGTGCGTCCTGGAAGATGGCAGAGGAAGCTGCCCGCGAACTGGAGTCGGAAACCGGCTACAGCAAGCGTGCGGCCGACGTGAAGCCGAAGCAGGAAGCGGCGGTCAAGGGCATCACGCCCGAGCGTCCGGCACCGAGCCCGGCACCGCAGCGCCCGGTCGAGCCGGCGGTTGCGGCGCCCGCACCGGTCGCCGCGGCGAGCGGCGGTTTCATCGGCTGGCTGAAGGGTCTGTTCGGCATGTCGCCGGCTCCGGCGCCCGCGCCGGTCGCACCGGCACCGGCCAAGGAACAGGCAACCCGTCCGGCCCGCGAGCGGACCGAGAAGACCGAGCAGCGCGGCGGCGATCGCAACCGCAACCGCCGTGGCGGCGCCCAGCAGGCTCAGGGTGGTCGCGACCAGGCAGCGGCAGGCCGTGGCCAGTCGCAACGCCTGGAACGCGAAGGCAAGGAAGGTCGCGAGCCGCGCGAACCGCGCGAGGGTCGCGAACCGCGTGAAGGCCGCGAACCGCGCGAAAGCCGCGAGCCGCGTGAAGGCCGCGAGGGTCGAGAAAGTCGCGAGGGTCGTGGCCCGCGCGAAGGCCGCGAGCCGCGTGAGAGCCGTGAGCCGCGTGAACCGCGCGAGAACCGCGAACCGCGCGAGCGCACCGAGCAGCCGGAAGCCGTCGAGGCAGCCGGCCGCGGCGAGCGCCAGGAGCGCGGCGAACGTCGCGAGCGCGGAGAGCGCCGCAAGCCGATGCAACACGCGGCGACGCTCGAAACCGTCACCCGTGGCGAGAACCATCCGGAAGCGGAAGCCGACCAGGCCGCAGCAGTCGCCCTGCCGGGCGCCGATGTCGCAGCCGACGCGGAAGCCAGCGCACGTGACGGCGAGGAACGTCGCCGTCGCCGCCGCGGTCGCCGTGGCGGTCGTCGCGAACGCGAGGACGAAGGCGCAGTCGTCGACCACGCCGAGCAAGGCGCGGACGGCGAAGTCGCCATGCAGGCCGTGACGACGGAACCCTCGAGCGCGGACGAGCCGGCTCATACGGCCGCACTGGTCGCACCGGTCGCAGTCGAGCCGCAACCGGCACCGGTTCGTGTCGAAGCAACGCCGGTCGCACCGCTCGAGCCCGCCGTCGTCGCACCGGCAGCCGAATCGGCACCGGTCGCGCCGGCCGCTGCTCCGGAAGCCGGCCCGGCTCCGGTCGCGGTTTCGCCGATCGATGCGTTCGAAGTGCCGGCCGCGCCCGCTGCCGTCGAAGCGCCGCAGTCCGCGCCCGTCGAGCAGGCCGCACCGGCACCGGTCGTCGCAGCCGAAGCGGTTCCGGCCGTTGTCGAACCGGCTCACGTCGAACCGGCCCGCGTCGAACCGGCCCGCGTCGAAACTGCACCGGTCGAAACCGTTGCCGCACCGGCTCCGGCACCCGTGCGACCGGCCGCTGCGCCAGCTTCGGCGAGCCTCGATGCCGTGCTGGAACAAGCCGGTCTCGTGTGGGTGAACACCGACGCCGACAAGTTCCGCGCTGCTCAGGAAGCCGCGTCGCGCCTGCCGCGCGCGGTCCGCGTTCCGCGCGAGCGCAAGGCGCTGCCGCCGGTCGACCCGACCCCGATGCAGCAGGTCGAAACGTCGCAACATTAAGCGGCGCATCGCCCGACCAGGAAAAGCCCGCCCCCGGCGGGCTTTTCCATTTCCGCGCCGAGGGTTTCCGCCCACCGGCCCGGCCAGCCGCTTGCGGCTAGAATAGAAGCTTGGCTCGCACTTCTTTCGACATGTCCCGACGCATCATTCCCCTCGCAGACGTCAGCGGGATGCCGGATATCTCCGGCGTCGCGCATACCCCTGACGGCGCCTTGGCCGACACGTTCGCCAGGCCGCTGCGCGACCTGCGCATCTCGGTGACGGACCGTTGCAACTTCCGTTGCGTGTACTGCATGCCGCGCGACGTGTTCGACAAGAACTACCCGTTCCTGCCGCACAGCGCGCTGCTCACGCACGAGGAGATCGAACGCGTGGCGCGGCTGTTCGTCGCACACGGCGTCGAAAAGATCCGGATCACCGGCGGCGAACCACTGCTGCGCAAGAACCTCGAATTCCTGATCGAGCGCCTCGCGCGCCTGACGACCCATGACGGCCGCCCGCTCGACCTGACGCTGACCACCAATGGCTCGCTGCTCGCGCGCAAGGCGCGCGCGCTGAGGGATGCCGGCCTCACGCGCGTGACGGTCAGCCTCGACGCGCTCGACGATACGTTGTTCAAGCGCATGAACGACGCCGACTTCGCGAGCGCCGACGTGCTCGACGGCATCTTCGCCGCGCAGGCCGCGGGCCTCGCGCCGGTCAAGGTCAACATGGTCGTGAAGCGCGGCACCAACGACAGCGAGATCCTGCCGATGGCCGAGCGCTTCCGCGGCACCGGCGTGATCCTGCGTTTCATCGAATACATGGACGTCGGCACGTCGAACGGCTGGAACATGACCGAAGTGCTGCCGTCCGCGGACGTCGTCGCACGGATCGCCGAACAGTTCCCGCTCGTGCCGCTCGAGCCGCACACGGCGGCGGAAACCGCGCAGCGCTGGGGCTATGCGGACGGCAGCGGTGAAATCGGCGTGATCTCGAGCGTCACACAGGCATTTTGCGGCGACTGCACGCGCGCGCGGTTGTCGACCGAAGGCAAGCTGTACCTGTGCCTGTTCGCGTCGACTGGCCATGACCTGCGTGCCCTGGTGCGCGGTGGCGCCAGCGACGCCGAGATCGCGACCGCGATCGCCCGGATCTGGCAGGCCCGCACCGACCGCTATTCGCAGCTGCGCGGCAGCGCGGCCACCGACGCGGCACCCCACGGTGCCGGCAAGCGCGTAGAAATGTCGTACATCGGCGGCTGACGCGCGCCCGCCGCCCCGATTTCCCGCGATGTCCGCTTCCACCTCGCCTTCCGTCACCGGCCTGCTGCTCGCGGGCGGGCGCGCGACGCGCATGGATGGCGCCGACAAGGGCCTGCAACTGCTCGACGGCACGCCGCTTGCGCTGCACGTGTTGCGCCGGCTCTCGCCGCAGGTCGACGAGACGCTGATCAGCGCAAATCGCAACACCGATCGCTACGCCGAGCTCGGTGCGCCGTTCGACGCGCGCATCGTGCCGGACGAAACACCCGATTTCCCCGGCCCACTGGCGGGTCTGCTGGCCGGCATGCGGGCGGCGCGCGCACCGCTCGTCGCGTGCTCGCCGTGCGACACACCCTATCTGCCGACCGACCTCGTCGCACGACTGCACGCGGCGCTCGACGCGCAGCAAGCCGACATCGCGATGGCGGTGACCGTCGACGCGCAACAGGCACGTTCGCCGCAGCCGACCTTCGCGCTGCTGCGAACGTCGCTCGCCGACGATCTCGCGGCCGGACTCGCGGCCGGCGAGCGCAAGGTGCGTGCGTGGTACGCACGCCACAAGACGGTCGAAGTCGAGTTTTGCGACGAGCGTGCGTTTTACAATGCCAACTCCTGGCAGGAACTTGCCGCGCTTGCCCGCCGCTGACGGCACCGGCATCCGTTCCCGCCCGCCGCATGCGCCTTCGCGCTCCGGCGCCCTCCGCGCGCCACCGGCCACGAACCCGATACGCCTTGCGGCGCAGTCACACTGATGATCACGCAATCCTCGCCCGCCTCCCGAACCGCACCCGATTCCGCTGCCCCGTTGTCGCTCGCCGATGCGCAGGCGCTCGCGTGCCGGTTCGCGGTGCCGGTCGACGCGTGCGACACGGTGCCGCTGCATGACGCCCTCGACCGCGTGCTCGCGGCCGACGTCAATGCGCCGTTCGACATCCCCGCGTACGACAACTCGGCAATGGACGGCTATGCATTCGACTGCGGCGCACACACGCCTGCATCGGCCCCCGACATCGCATTGACGGTCGCCGGCACGGCGTTCGCAGGCCATCCGTTCGATGGAGCCGTGGCGCCCGGTAAGTGCATCCGCATCATGACCGGTGCGCCGATGCCGGCCGGATGCGACACGGTCATTCCGCAGGAACGCGTGCGCGTCGACGGCGACGTCATCCGCTTCGCCGCGCACGACGTCACGCGCGGAGCAAACTGCCGCCGGGCCGGCGAGGACCTCGCGCGCGGCGCCTGCGCGCTTGCCGCTGGCCGCATCCTGCGCCCGTCCGATCTCGGCCTGCTCGCATCGTTCGGGTTGCGCGAAGTCACGGTGCGCCGCCGCGTGCGCGTCGCCGTGTTCTCGACCGGCGACGAACTGCGCGAACCCGGCGAGCCGCTCGGCCGCGGCACGCTGTACGACAGCAATCGCGGGATGCTGGTCGCGATGCTCGAAAGGCTGCACATCGACGCGCTCGACCTCGGGATCGTCCGCGACGATCCGGCGGCCCTCGAGCGCGCGCTGCGCGATGCCGTCGCCGCACAGGTGGACGCGGTGATCACGTCAGGCGGCGTGTCGGTCGGCGAAGCCGATTTCACGCGCGACGTGATGGCGCGGCTTGGCGACGTGACCTTCGCTAGCCTCGCGCTGCGGCCCGGCCGGCCGCTCGCGTGCGGCACGCTCGCACCTGCGGGCGACGGCGCCGGCCACGTGTTGTTCTTCGGGCTGCCCGGCAATCCCGTCGCCTCCGCCGTGACGTTCTATGCGATCGTGCGCCCCGCGCTGCTGACGCTGGCCGGCGCGCATGCGCCACCGCCGGCGCTGTATACGGCACGCAGCACGCAGGCGCTGAAAAAGCGCCCGGGCCGTACCGAATATCTGCGCGCCATCGCGACGCGCGACGCCGACGGCCCGTGGCTTGTCGCGCCGGCCGGTTCGCAAAGTTCCGCATCGCTGAGCGGCCTCGCGGCCGCCAACTGTTTCATCGTCCTGGGCCACGATTGCGCAGCAGTCGACGCGGGCGCCCCGGTCGACATCCTGCCGCTCGACGGCTTGATCTGAATTCCAATCGGTATATCTCTACGGGGCAATCCGCACATGAAGAAACAAATCTCGTCGATCGCCGCGGGGCAGACCGCTAAGGCGCTGATCCTCGTCTACCTGACGTTCAGCGTGCCGATCGTGCTGCTCGGCATCCTGGTCGCGTACATCCGCTACGGGATGGTCGAACTGAGCACGATCCTGAGCGCGCTGCTGCTGAACGCGATCCTCGGTTTCGTGCTGCTGTGGATCGCCTGCCATGCGTACAACTGGGTCGCGTCGCGCTTCGGCGGCATCGAAATCGTGCTGTCCGATCCGCCGGAGGAAGCGTGAGCGGCACGCCGCTGATCCGCACGGCGGAAACGCGTGACGTCGGCGCGATCCTCGCGCTGATGCGCGAGCTGGCCGAGTTCGAGAAGCTCACGCACCTGTTCGTCGCGAGCGACGCCGATCTGGCCGACGCGCTGTTCGGCGAGCGCCCCGCCGCCGAAGCGCTCGTGGCCGAGCGCGACGGCGCGATCGTCGCGTATGCGCTGTTCTTTCACAACTATTCGACGTTCCTCGGCCGTCGCGGCTTGTATCTCGAGGATCTGTACGTGCAGCCGTCGCAGCGCGGCACGGGCCTCGGCACCGCGATGCTGCAGCACCTCGCAGCACTCGCAGTCGAGCGCCGCTGTGCTCGTTTCGAATGGTCGGTGCTCGACTGGAACCAGCCGGCGATCGACTTCTACCAGAAGATGGGCGCGACCGTGCTGCCCGAGTGGCGCATCGTGCGCGTCACCGGGGATGCACTGAACACGCTCGCCGCACGTTGAACGTGGGCCGGCCACGCTGGTCGATGCTGCAAAAGAAGACGGGCGCCGTAGCGCCCGTTTTTCGTTCCAGCCGGCTTCGGCTGTACGCGTGATGCGTCATGCATCGTCCGCATCGGCTCCATCAGCGCCTTCCGTGCCGAGCAGCCCGGCGGCCGTCTCACCTGGCAACGCCTCGACCTGCTTCAGCTTGCGGTTCATCACGCGGGTGCGCTGCTCGGCGGACTCGATCGAGCGCGTGACCGTTTCAAGCTGCGCCTTCGTGCGCGCGAGCACGTCGCCGAACTTGCCGAATTCGGTCTTCACTGCACCGAGCACCTGCCACACTTCGCTCGAGCGCTGCTCGATCGCGAGCGTGCGGAAGCCCATCTGCAGACTGTTCAGCAGCGCAGTCAGCGTCGTCGGCCCGGCCACCGTCACGCGATAGTCGCGCTGCAGCAGGTCGGTCAGCCCAGGGCGGCGCAGGATCTCCGCATAGAGCCCCTCGGTCGGCAGGAACAGCAGCGCGAAATCGGTCGTATGCGGCGGTGCGACGTACTTCTCGGCGATCGTGCGCGCTTCCAACCGCACGCGCGCCTCGAGCGCACGGGCCGCGTCCTCGACCGCCACCGAATCGGCACGCTCCTGCGCGTCGATCAGCCGCTCGTAGTCCTCGCGCGGGAATTTCGCGTCGATCGGCAGCCACACCGGCGGCGCGTCGCGCGTGCCGGCGTCGCGCCCCGGCAGCCGGATCGCGAACTCGACGCGTTCGCTGCTCTTCGGCACCGTCGCGACGTTCTTCGCGTACTGGTCGGGCGTGAGCATCTGCTCGAGCAAGGCCTCGAGCTGCACCTCGCCCCAGGTGCCGCGCGTCTTCACGTTGGTCAGCACCTTCTTCAGGTCCCCAACGCCAGCCGCGAGGGTCTGCATCTCGCCGAGCCCGCGATGTACCTGCTCGAGCCGGTCCGACACGAGCTTGAACGATTCGCCGAGCCGCTGTTCGAGCGTCGCATGCAGCTTCTCGTCGACGGTGCGGCGCATCTCCTCGAGCTTCGCCGCATTGTTCGTCTCGATTTCCTTCAGCCGCTGTTCGAGCGTCGCACGCACTTCGCCGATCCGGCGATCGTTGGCCTCGGTCAGTTGCGTGAGCTGCCGGTTCAGCGTGTCACCGAACAGCCGCAGCGCGACCGTCTGCTCTTCACGCGCCTGCTGCGCCTGGCGCTGCACGCTCTCGCGCATCGCGTCGAACTGCTGCGCGTTGCCCGCGACGAGCTTGCCCAGCTGTTGCGCGAAGCCCTCGATCTGATTGTTCTGCACGGTCGCGATGCTCGTGAGCTGCGTCGCGAGCGTCTGCTGGAGTTGCGAGAAACTGCCCGCAAGCTCGGTGCGCGAGCCTCGTGCGTTCTCGACGATCTCGCCACGCAGCTCGCGCTCGAGCCGCTCGACCGCGAGCGCCTGCGCGTGCGCGGCGTCCTCGATCTGGTCGCCCAGCACGGCCGCATCGTCGTGGCGGCCGCCACCGCGCACGATCGCGACGATCGCCACCGCGAGCGCGACGGCCAGCACGACGACCGCCGCCAGCAACAACATCGTCGTCATGCGCGCGGCTTCCCGATTACGTCAGGGTTGATCGGGTTCGGCGGCTGCCCCGCGCGCGGCCCTTCGCCCAGCGCGGCGATCAGGTTGTCGGCCGCGAGGTTCGCCATCGCGCGGCGCGTCTTTTCGGTCGCGCTCGCGATGTGCGGCGTCAGCACGACGTTCGGCACCTCGAGCAGCGCCGGATGGACGCTCGGTTCGCCTTCATAGACGTCGAGGCCGGCCGCGGCGATCGTCCCGTCGCGCAGCGCGACGGCCAGCGCTGCGTCGTCGACGATGCCGCCGCGCGCGATGTTGGTCAGCGTCGCGGTGGGCTTCATCTTCGCGAGCTCGGCCGTGCCGATCGTGTGATGGTTCTCCTTCGTGTACGGCAATACGAGAACGACGTGATCGGCGCGCGCCAGCAACGCATCCTTCGACACGTATTCGGCGTTCAGCTCGGCCTCGATCTCGGGCGCAACCCGCGACCGGTTGTGATAGATCACCTGCATCCCGAAGCCGCGCGCGCGCCGTGCGAGTGCCTGACCGATGCGCCCCATCCCGATGACGCCGAGTGTCGAGCCGTAAATGTCGCTGCCGAGGAAACCGTCGTACGCCCACTTCTTCCAGTGTCCGGCGCGCAACCAGTGCTCGGATTCGGCGATCCGCCGCGCGGCGGCCATCATCAGCGCCCAGCCGAAATCCGCGGTGGATTCGTTCAGCACGTCGGGCGTATTGGTGCCGAGCACGTTCGCAGCGTTGAACGCGGCCATGTCGAAATTGTTGTAGCCGACCGCCATGTTCGACACGACGCGCAGGCGCGGCGCCGCCGCGAGCGCGGCCGCGCCGACCGGGTCGCCCGCCGTCAGCGCGCCGTCCTTGTCCGCGAGGCGCGCGGCGAGCGCGTCGGGGGCGAGCGCATCGCCATTGTTCCAGTCGACTTCGAAATACTGCTCGAGCCGTTCGATCACGTCCGGAAAGATCGGACGTGCGACCAGGATCTTCTGCATCGCCATCTCCGCATGCCGCGGCCGGCACGCGGCACATCGTGCGCCGCCGGAGCCGTCCGCGCTTGGTTGAAAATCGTCAGCCTACGCCGGGAAGAAGATCCACGACGTCAGCAGGAATACGGGTACCAGGATCACGAGCGCCCAGCCGAGATATGCGAAGAAGCTCGGCATCCTCACGCCGCGCGATTCCGCGATCGCTTTCACCATGAAGTTCGGCGCATTGCCGATGTAGCTGTTCGCTCCCATGAACACCGCCCCCGCGGAAATCGCGGCGAGCGTCGTCGCGCCGGTCGTCATCAGCGCTTGCGCATCGCCGCCCGCGAGGTTGAAGAACACGAGATAGGTCGGCGCGTTGTCGAGGAACGACGACAGCAGGCCGGTCGCCCAGAAATACATCGCGTCGATCGGCTTGCCGTCGGGCCCCGTGACGAGATGGACGATCTGTGCGAACGCACCGTCCGCACCCGCGCGCAGGATCACGATCACCGGTGCGATCGTCACGAAGATCCCCGCGAACAGCTTCGCGACCTCCTCGATCGGCGCCCAGTTGAACGCGTTGCCTTCGCGCGCCGAGCGCGGCGTCAGCGCGAGCGACGCGAGGGCCACGACGACCAGCGCGACATCGCGCACGAGATTCTGCAGTGCGACGTGCGTGCCCCATACGTCGAACGAGATGCCCGGCTTCCAGATGCCGCTCATCAGCACGAGGCCGATCACGGCCGCGAGCAGCACGAAGTTGACCTTGCCGTCGATCGACAGCGCGCCGCCGTTGGGCGTCGGGTCGAGTGCGGCCGGCCGCTCCTCACCGGCCTTCCGGTAGAAGTACGTATCGAGCACGAAGAAAAGCGTCAGCAGCACCGCGCAGATGAACAGCATCGGCAGCGCGAGATGCGTGGTCGTCCAGAAGAAGCTCACGCCATTCAGGAAACCGAGGAACAGCGGCGGATCGCCGAGCGGCGACAGCGAACCGCCCGCGTTCGCGACGAGGAAGATGAAGAAGATCACGACGTGCACGACGTGCTTGCGGTTATCGTTCGCGCGCAGCAGCGGCCGGATCAGCAGCATCGCGGCGCCCGTCGTGCCCATCACGCTCGCGAGCAGCGTGCCGAGCGCGAGGATCGCGGTGTTCAGCTTCGGCGTGCCGTGCAGGTTGCCGTTGACGCAAATGCCGCCGGCGACCGTATAGAGCGCCGTCAACAGCACGATGAACGGGATGTATTCCTCGAGCAGCGCGTGCACGAGCGTACCGAACGCCGTGCTCGCACCGAACGCGACGGCGAACGGGACCAGGAACACGATTGCCCACGCTGCGGCGATCTTGCCGAAGTGGTGATGCCAGAACACCGGCGCGACGAGCGGGAACACCGCGATGGACAGCAGGATCCCGGCGAACGGGATGCCCCAGAGTGCGGACAGCGTGGCACCGTCGAGCGTGGCGGCCGATGCAAGCGCGGGAACGGCGCCAAGCGCGGCTCCCGACGCCATGCCCGCCCAGGCGGCATGTCGTTTCATGCAGAACTTCCTTGTGCGAGTGAGTCGAGTGAGGAGGGATCAGGTGCGTGCGTCATGCGCCGCGTACGACGATCACGTGAACGCGGTACGGGCCGTGCGCGCCCAGCACGATGGTCTGCTCGATATCGCCCGTGCGCGACGGGCCCGATACGAAATTGACCGCGCGCGGCAATTCGCCGCGCTCCGCGCGAATCAGCGCGAATGCGTCTTCATGGCCCGCGACGATCCGCGACGCCGACACGATCGCGATGTGCGTCTCCGGCAGCAGCGCGGCCGATGCATAGGTGTCGGGGCCGGACAGCAAAACCAGTGAACCCGTTTCGGCGGTTGCGCAGAAGCAGCCGGTGAGGCCGACGAGATCGCCGTCGCGCGGTTTGCGGCATTCGACCGACAGGCCGGCGCCGGCCCAGTCGAGCTCGGCCAGCGTGCGCCATGCGACGGCCTGCATCGGCAGGCCGTGAGCGGAAAGATAGCGGGCGGCGGCGGACGGCGCGTCGGCCAGTGTCGCGACTTCGTCGACCGTCGTCGAGAGGCGAGCCGCTTCATCGCCGAATGCGGCGACGAGGTCGGCCGGCATCGGCGGGCGCGGCCCCTCGGGATGGCGGGCGAGGTAGTCGGCGACGCCGTCGCGCTCCGCTGCATCGGGTTCGGGCGCGCGTCGTTGCGACGCGCGAATGCGTGCGAGAATCTGGCGACGCGCAGCGGAAGTGTCCATGAACGGTCCTCGTGACGTTGGCGTGCGATACCGTCGGATTATACCGGCCGCCCTCGCCGCGACGCACTTGGCCGCATGGCCGACGCTTACTGCGATGCGTCCTCGTCGACCGGCTGCGCGATGCCGAACACCTGGCGCAGGTACGCGAGATACGCCTTGTCGTCGCACATGCTCTTGCCCGGCGAATCCGACAGCTTCGCGACCGGCTGTCCGTTGCATCGGACCATCTTGATCACGATCTGCAGCGGCACGTAGCCGAGATCGTTCGTGAGGTTGGTGCCGACGCCGAACGCGAGCTTGCAGCGGTTGCGGAACCGTTCGTACAGCTGCATGACCTTCGGGATGTCGAGCGCGTCGGAGAACACGAGCACCTTGGTACGCGGGTCGCAGCGGTTCGCCTCGTAGTGGCGCAGCATGCGCTCGCCCCACTCGAACGGATCGCCCGAATCGTGGCGCGCGCCGTCGAACAGCTTGCAGAAGTACATGTCGAAGTCGTTCAGGAACGCATCCATCCCGTAGACGTCCGACAGCGCGATCCCGAGGTCGCCGCGATACTCCTTCGCCCACATCTCGAAACCATAGGTCTGTGAATCGCGCAGCCGCGGGCCGAGCGCCTGGCAGGCCTGCAGGTATTCGTGGGCCATCGTGCCGAGCGGCGTCAGGCCGTGCTTCATCGCGTAGAACACGTTGCTGGTGCCCGCGAACTGCGGCCCGAGCCCGTCGCGCAGCGTCAGCGCGACCTCCTCGTGCCACACCTTCGAGAAGCGCCGGCGCGTGCCATAGTCGGCGATCTTGCAGTCGGCGAACTCGGGCTTCGCGCCGAGCAGCTTGATCTTCTCGCGCAGCCGTTCGCGGCCTTCGCGATAGTCGGGCTCGCGCTGCGTGTTGCGGAAATAGACCTCGTTGACGATCGCGAGCGCCGGAATCTCGAACAGGATCGTGTGCAGCCACGGCCCCTCGATCACGATGTCGATCTCGCCGTTGCCCTTCGGAGAAGGCGTGATCGAGATGTATTTCTCGTTCAGATGGAACAGCGCGAGGAAGTCGACGAAGTCGCTCTTGATGAAGCGCATGCGCCGCAGGTAGTCGAGTTCGTCGTCGGTGAAGCGCAGCGAACACAGGCCGCGCACCTCGTCGCGGATCTCGTCGATGTACGGGACGAGATCGACGCCGGGCGTGCGACACCGGAACCGGTACTCGACGTGTGCGGCAGGAAAGTGATGCAGGACGACCTGCATCATCGTGAACTTGTAGAGATCCGTGTCGAGCAGCGAAGTGATGATCATGATTGCGGTACCGCCAATATCGAGACACGGCCCCGGCGCACCGCGCGCCGCCCGGTCTGCCGGCCATGTTACCCGAATGCGGGCCCGACCATCGTGAAACCGCCTCCCCCTTGCCCACCGCGTCGTGCGGCCGGCCGCACGCACCGCGCCCACGGTCGGCCCCATAAACTAATCACGAAACGATATAAGCCGGAAAGCCGACCACGCCATGCGGGTTTTGCGCTTCAGTTACAATGCCGCTTTTGGCGCAAACGCCACCCCATATATACCGCGAAGCAGGAGCGTTTTAATGACTCACGTTGTGACCGAAGGCTGCATCAAGTGCAAATACACGGATTGCGTGGATGTGTGCCCGGTGGATTGCTTCCGTGAAGGTCCCAACTTTCTCGCCATCGATCCGGACGAGTGCATCGACTGCGCCGTGTGCGTCGCCGAGTGCCCGACCAATGCGATCTATGCCGAAGAAGACGTTCCGGGCGACCAGCAGCAGTTCACCGAGCTGAACGCCGAACTGGCGAAGAACTGGCCGTCCATCACGAAGACGAAGCCGGCACCGGCCGACGCGGACGAGTGGAAGGACGTGCAGGACAAGCTGCACCTGCTCGAACGCTGATCGCGCAGCGGCGCCGCAAAATTTTTTGCACCCCGCCGCTCAAAAGTGTTGACAGGTTAGCGAACGCTCCATAAAATCTCGTTTCTCTGCTGTTGTTGTTTGTTCCCCGATAGCTCAGTCGGTAGAGCGCCGGACTGTTAATCCGTAGGTCCCTGGTTCGAGCCCAGGTCGGGGAGCCAGACAGCAAAAGGCCCGTCATTCGACGGGCCTTTTGTTTTTCCGGCGCCCGTCGGTCACCGCCGCGCATGCTAGAGTCTCTGTCCCGCATTCGCATCCGGTCCCGTCGATGAAGCATCGCCTCCTTTCCGCCGCGCCGTTCGCCCTTCTGCTCTCCGCCTTTGCCGCCGCGCCGCTCGCGCACGCGGAGGAAGTCGGCAGCGTCAACACCCATTTCCGCGTGACGGGCTCTGACCGCGTGGTCGTCGAAGCGTACGACGATCCGCTCGTGACGGGCGTCACCTGCTACGTGTCACGGGCGCGCACCGGCGGGATCAAGGGCACGCTCGGCGTCGCCGAGGATCCGAGCGAAGCGTCGATCGCGTGCCGGCAGGTCGGCCCGCTCAGCTTCAAGGAGCCGCTCAAGCAGCAGACCGACGTGTTCAGCGAGCGGATGTCGTTCATCTTCAAGACGCTGCACGTCGTGCGTGTGGTCGACAAGAAGCGCAACACGCTCGTCTACCTGACCTACAGCGACCGCATCGTCAGCGGCAGCCCGAAGAACGCCGTGACCGCGGTGCCGATGCCGGCCGGCACGACGATTCCGGTCAAGTAAGCCCGCGCCGGCCGGGCGCTCGAGCGATACACTGTCGATTCGACCGCCCCCGCGCCCGACCATGTCCGCCACCCGCCTTCTTCCGGACTCCGCACGTTACTGGCGCACGCCGCTGCTGCCGGGCGCGGATCTGCTCACGGCTACCTATCGCGACCATACGTTCGCGCCGCACTGGCACGACGCGTACACGATCCCCGTGATCCTCGAGGGAGCGGAGCGCTACACATGTCGCGGCAGCGGCCATGTCGCCGAAACGGGCACCGTGCCCGTGATCAATCCCGGCGAAGTGCACACGGGCTCGCGCGCGACCGACGAAGGCTGGTGCTATCGCGTGAGCTACGTGCCGGTCGACTACATTCGCGCGCTCGCGAGCGCGATTGCGGGGCGCCCGCAGGACGCGCCATGGTTCCCGTCCGACGTGATCCGCGACGCCGATCTCGCGGCACGGCTCGCGCTGGCCCACCGGATGATGGAGGCCGGCAGCGAATGCATGCCGGCGTTCCATCCGCACGAGCAGCCGGCCGCCGACGCTCCGGCCGCGGCAGCCGCGCGCGTCTACGATCCGCTCGCCGCCGAAACGGCGATGCTCGATGCATTGTCGACACTGATCGCGCGCCATGCCGACGCGCGGCTGCAGCCGGCAGTGCTTGCGGCCGACGAGCCGCGCGTCGACGCGATGCGCGAGAGGCTCGCCGCCGATCTCTCCTGCACTGTCACGCTCGACGACGTCGCGCAGGCTGCCGGCCTGTCGCCGTTCCACGCAGCGCGCCTGTTCACCCGGACGATCGGGATGCCGCCGCATGCATGGCGCAACCAGCTGCGGCTGCAGCGCGCGCTGGCGCCGTTGCGCGCGGGCGTGTCGATCGCCGACGTCGCCGCGGCCAGCGGCTTCGTCGACCAGAGTCACTTCTCGCGACATTTCAAACGAATGTTCGGCGTGCCGCCCGGACGCTGGCAAGCGCGCTGACGCGCACTCCCCACCCTGCATTCGACAATACGCGGCAACCGGCACGCAGGTTGCGCCTCCGGCACCGCGGGCGCAAGAACGTACAAGCCGCCACGGGCAGCGCTCCGCTATCCTGCATTTCATGGAGACGCACCCCTTGAATCCCACACCCACAAACTCGCCCCCGCCCCGCCGCCCGCTCAACGAATGGCTCGACGGCGCACGCGACACGATCCCGATGATGATCGGCGCGGCGCCGTTCGGCGTGATCTTCGGCACGCTGGTCGGTGGCGGCCCGCTCGCCGCATGGCACGGCGCGCTGATGTCGCTCGCGGTGTTCGCGGGCTCCGCGCAATTCATCGCGCTCGGCCTGATCGCCGGCAGCGCAAGCTTCGTCGTCGTGCTCGCGACGACGCTGATCGTGAACCTGCGTCATCTGCTGTACAGCGCGACGCTCGCGCCGTACGTCGCGCACCTGCCGCTGCGCTGGCGCGCGACGCTCGGTGCGCTGATGACCGACGAAGTGTTCGCGGTCGCCTACGCGCACTACCGGCACTTCCCGCCCGGTGCAATCGGCCCCCACTACTTCTTCGGCTCGGGCCTCGCGATGTACCTGAACTGGCAGGTCTGGACGCTCGCGGGCATCGGCTTCGGCGCGGCCTTCCCGGGCCTCCAATCGCTCGGCCTCGATTTCGCGATGGCGGCGACATTCATCGCGATCGTCGTTCCGCAACTCGGCACGCTGCGCTATTTCGCGGCCGCCGCGACGGCCGGCACGCTCGCGTACTTCTGGCAGGGCTGGCCGTACAAGCTCGGGCTGCTGGGCGCGGTCGCCGCCGGCGTCGTGGTCGGCGTCGCGCTGACGCTGCGGCACGAGCGTTCGCGCACCGCTTCACGCACGGAGACCGCATCGTGAGCTACGCGCTGCTGATCCTCGGGATGGCCGTGATCACCTATGCGATCCGGACGACACTGTTTCTGTTCGGCGAGCGGCTGACCTTCCCACCGCTCGTGCGGACCGCGCTCGGCTTCGTGCCCGTCACCGTGCTGACCGCGATCATCGTGCCGATGACCGTCTCGCCGCACGGGGGCACGGCCGAACTGACCTGGCGCAATCCGCAGCTCGTCGGCGCGCTCGCCGCCGTGGCCGTGTCGGCGACGACACGCCGGC
The DNA here is from genome assembly GCF_003858025.1 of Burkholderia sp. Bp9004. Classification (NCBI taxonomy): domain Bacteria; kingdom Pseudomonadati; phylum Pseudomonadota; class Betaproteobacteria; order Burkholderiales; family Burkholderiaceae; genus Burkholderia; species Burkholderia sp. Bp9004. Next base: position 171,435 of record NZ_QTQD01000009.1, read on the forward strand.
CGCTCGTGACGATCGCGGTCGGGCTCGCGGTGTTCTTCCTCTGGCAAGGGATCGTGATGCCGCACTGGCTGCCGGCCTGAGCGAACGTCGCCGGCCGTGCTCAAGTTTTCGCCCGGCGCGCCGATATCGGGTATGAAGACCCGCCATCGGCCTCGGCGCGAACCGGTCCGTCGACGCTGCGCCCGCACCGGTGCGCGGTGTCGGCCGCCGGCCCGCGCGGGCCGCCATCGAGACGATTCATGGGCCAGATCACCCTTTCCCTCAAAGACGACACGCTTGCGTCCCTGCGCAAGGACTACGACGCATTCGTGCGCGTGTCGCTGAAACTCGACCCGCAGTTCGCGACGCCGTCGTTCGAGGATTTCCTGCGCGCCAAGCTGCTCGACAACATGGTGCCGCTGACCGAGCATGCCGTGCAGCGGATGCTCGAGGGCGGCCAGTACGCGTGGGCGAAGCGCACGCTCGACAAGGAATTTCCGGACGTCGTCGCGATCCTGATGCGGCAGGCCGGCGAATTCGGCTTCGGCTTCGCGTCGCGCTCCGAATGGACCCCCGACGAGCTCGCGAAGGCATGCCGCGACTGGGCCAAGGCGATCGTCGCCGAAGCGCAGGGCGACGCGTCGCTCGTCGATCCGCTCGCCGCGCAGATCAAGGGCGCGGTGCACGACATCCAGACGCTCGAGGAAACGATGCAGACGCCCGCATGGCGGCTTGCGGAATCGCTGCGCCAGCGCGTCTACGAGGCGAAGCTCGCGTGCGAGATGAGCGTCGGCAGCGCCGCGCGCGACAAGCTCGGCGAACTGCGCGGCCTGCTGCGGCTCGGGCTCGCGCACGGTTCGTTCCAGAAACAGGAAGCGCAGCAGATCATGGAATACCTGCGGCTGCTGAAGCCCGACATCTTCGTCGACGAGCCGTACGACGTATTCGCGCGGCTTGCCGCGTGGCTGCGCAGCGTATTCACGCCGTCCGCCGCGCGGCCGGCGCACGGACCGGGGCCGGAACAGCACCGGCCATGACGGCCCGCGTCGACGCATGAAGAACGGCCCGGTTCGCGCGAAGCGAACCGGGCCATCGATCGATCGCCGTCACGACGCGCCGTCCGGGGCGAACGTCGTGCGACGTCGGGGGCCGCTTACTGCGCGGCGCCCGAGGCCGATGCACCGCCCTGCACGCCAGCCGACGCGCCACCTTCGACCGCCTCGTCGCCCACCTTCGACTTCGCCGAGCCGGCATGATGCTTGGCCGACTTCGCCGCATGCTTCGCGTGCTTCTTGGCCGAGTGGACCGACGACGCCGCCGTGTCCTTCGCGCCGTCGGCTGTCGCACCGACCGCGTCGGTCGCGCCGCCGACCGCATTGCCCGACGCGTTCGCGCCGGCACCACCCTGCATGCCCGCGCCAGCGCCTGCCCCTGCTGCCGGCGCCTGCGCCTGCACGCCGGCACCTGCGGTGCCCTGTGCCGCGACGCCCGTCTGCGCGAATGCGGCCGAAGTGGCGAACGCCGTCAGCGCGGCACCGATCAGCATCGTACGAATCTTGGACATGAGAATCCTCCTCAAGAAGTTGTGGGCGCGGACCGCCTCGATGCGATCCGTCGCGTCCCCCGCCGCAACACGCAGCAGGTACGACGAAAGACCCGCAGGCCGCACGTCCGGTTCTCCAATCTCTCAGACTGTTACCCACCGTTTCATTTGCTGACGAATCGCTCACAGTCCTTAACAACTACTGCGCGCGGGCCTGCACGACCGTCCGCACTCGCGCGCCGGCCCTCGGTGCCGTATGATGCGGGGCGATTCCTCCCGCGCATCGCGCGCTTCCTTCGTCATGCCCAATCTGGATTTCACGCTGACCGGCGAATACGTCGAGCTGCACAACCTTCTCAAGATCACCGGCCTCGCGGACAGCGGCGGCACGGCGAAGATGTTCGTCGCGTCCGGCGCGGTGAAAGTCGACGGCGTGGTCGAACTGCGCAAGACCTGCAAGATCCGCGCGGGTCAGGTCGTGCTGTTCGGCGATACGCGGATCGCGGTTCACGACGCGTAGCGGTTCCCCCTGACCGTGACATGGCCATCGGCGCGCGCGTTCGACACCGTTCGAATAAAGCCGTAAGCTAGCCGTCTCTCAAAATAAATACAGACAGCGCGGGCCCGCACCCGCGCGAGCGCTCATTCCATGTCGCATTCCGGTCTTACGCGGACGGCCGCCGCGCCGCCGTCCCTGTCCAGTCATGCCGCCGATACCGCGCGCCTCGCCGCGCCGCTTGCGATCGCGCAGCTCTCGCAGATGGCGATGAGCGTCACCGACACGGTACTGCTCGGCTCGCTCGGCCCCGATTCGCTCGCGGCGGGCGGCCTCGGCGCGAACTTCTTCTTCGTCATCGTGACCGTCCTGCAGGGCGTGCTCTCGTCGGTCAGCGTGAGCGTCGCGCATGCGCGCGGCGCGCAGGCGGAACACCGCGTGCCGCACATCTACTGGACCGGCTTCATGCTGTCCGTGCTGCTCGCGATTCCGGCGATCGTCGCGCTGTCGCTGTCCGAACCGATCCTGCTGATGTTCCACGAGCCGCCGACGCTCGCGCATCACGTCGGCGAGTACACCGGCATCCTGCGGTTCGCGGCGCTCGGCAGCCTGATCGGCGTCGGACTGATGCGCGCATTCCTGCCGGCGATCGGCGCCGCACGACGCCTGCTGTGGGTGTCGATCGGCGGCGTCGGCATCAACGGCGTGCTGAACTACGGGCTGATCCACGGCGCATTCGGCTTGCCGCGGCTCGGCTTCCTCGGCTCGGCGGTCGCGACGACCATCACCATCTGGCTCACCGCGCTCGCGCTGATCTGGCTGCTGCACGGCCGCCAGCGGTTCCGCCATTTCGTGACCGCCGCCCGTCCGAAACTGCCCTTGATGGGCGAGCTGATCGGCATCGGCTGGCCGGTGGCGATCACGTACGGGGTCGAATCGACGCTCTTTCTCGCCACGGGTCTCACCATTGGCGTGCTCGGCGCGACGTCGCTTGCCGCGCATCAGATCGCGCTGAACGTCGCGTCGGTCGCGTTCATGGTGCCGCTCGCGATCGGCCAGGCCGCCAACGTGCGGGTCGGCTACTGGGTCGGCGCCGGCCAGCCGGTCGCCGCGCGACATGCGGGTTTCGTCGCGCTCGGCCTCGGCGTCGCGTTCATGTCGCTGTCGGGGCTCGTGCTGATCGTCGCGCCGCATGCGATCGTCGGCCTGTATCTGCAACTCGACGACCCGGCCAACGCGGCGACCGTGTCGCTGGCCGCATCGCTCCTCGGCATCGCCGCGGTGTTCCAGATCGTCGACGGCATGCAGACCGTCGGGTCGGGCGCACTGCGCGGACTGCGGGACACGCGCATCCCGATGCTCGCGGCGACCTTCGGCTACTGGGGCATCGGTTTCCCGACCGGTTACTGGCTGGCATTCCATGCCGGCCTCGGCGCTCGCGGCCTGTGGTGGGGGCTCGCGGCCGGCCTCGCGAGCGTCGCCGTGCTGATGGCCTGGCGCTTTCACCGGAAGACCTCGTCGCTCGTCGCGCCGACGCGTTGAGCTCGGCACGACGCAAAATCGCAGCCGGCGCTATGCTTGTCGGTTGAAGACCCAGGACGCCGCGCCAGCGGCGCGACTGCCTCACGATACGCCAGACGCCGCGCGACCCGCGGCTTTTCCCCTTCCCAAGAGGAGTGCATCATGAACGAAGCAGTTCGGATGGAACGCGACACGTTCGGCGAGATCGCCGTGCCGGCCAACCGGCTCTGGGGCGCGCAGACGGAACGCTCGCTGCAGAATTTCCGGATCTCGACGGAGAAGCAGTCGCCCGAGCTGATCCACGCGCTCGCGATCGTCAAGCGTGCCGCGGCCGCCGTGAACCAGTCGCTCGGCGTGCTGGCCGACGAAAAGGCGCGCGCGATCATCGACGCGGCCGACGAGATCATCGCGGGCAAGCATCCGCGCGAATTCCCGCTCGCGGTCTGGCAGACGGGCTCCGGCACGCAGACCAACATGAACCTCAACGAGGTGATCGCGAACCGGGCGAGCGAGCTGCTCGGCGGCGAGCGCGGCGAAGCACGCAAGGTCCACCCGAACGACGACGTGAACCGCGGCCAGTCGTCGAACGACGTGTTCCCGACCGCGATGCATGTCGCGGCCGCCTACGCGATTGTCAACCACCTGCTGCCCGCGCTGCGCACGCTGCGCGCGACGCTCGACGCGAAGTCGAAGGCTTTCGCCGACATCGTGAAGATCGGCCGCACGCACCTGCAGGACGCGACGCCGCTCACGCTCGGGCAGGAGTTTTCCGGCTACGTCGCGCAGCTCGACCAGGGCGTCCGGCACGTCGAATCCGCGCTGCCGCACCTGTACGAACTCGCACTCGGCGGCACCGCCGTCGGCACCGGGCTGAACGCGCATCCGGAGTTCGCGGTGCGCGTGGCCGACGAGATCGGCCGGCTGACGAAGCTGCCGTTCGTGACCGCCCCGAGCAAGTTCGAGGTGATGGCAGCCGCCGACGCGCTGGTGTTCGCGCATGGCGCGCTGAAGACGGTCGCGGCCGGCCTGATGAAGATCGCCAACGACGTCCGCTGGCTTGCGAGCGGGCCGCGCTGCGGGCTCGGCGAACTGTCGATTCCGGAAAACGAACCGGGCAGCTCGATCATGCCGGGCAAGGTGAACCCGACGCAGTCGGAAGCCGTGACGATGCTGTGCTGCCAGGTGTTCGGCAACGACGTCGCGGTCAACGTCGGCGGCGCCAGCGGCAATTTCGAGCTGAACGTGTTCCGGCCGATGATCGCGCACAACGTGCTGCAGTCGGTGCGGCTGCTCGCCGACGGCGCGCAGAGCTTCAACGACCACTGCGCGGTGGGCATCGAGCCGAATCGCGCGCGCATCGACCTGCTGCTGAACGAATCGCTGATGCTCGTGACGGCGCTCAATCCGCACATCGGCTACGACAAGGCCGCGCAGATCGCGAAGAAGGCGCACAAGGAAGGCACGACGCTGAAAGCCGCCGCGCTCGCGCTCGGCTACCTGACCGAGGCGGAATTCGACGCGTGGGTGCGCCCCGAAGAGATGATCGGATCGCGGTAATCGCGGGGAGGCGACGCGATGACGGGCGCGGCACGCATGCGCGGCGCCCGTTGTCGTCAGACGGTGCCCTTCGCCACTTCCTCGGGCTTCATCTCGACGATCTTGTCGAGCGCGGCGCGCACGTCGGCCGCATATTTTGCGAGCACCTTCTGTTCGTCGGTCTCGGGCACGAACGGCGGCACCGGCACGGGGTTGCCGTTCTCATCGACCGCGACGAACACGACGAGGCAATCGGTCGTCTGGCGCAGTACGCCGCCCTTCGGATCGCCGGCGTGCACGGACACATGGATGTGCATGCTGGTGCGCCCCGTCGCGACGACACGCGCCTTCAGTTCGACCAGGTTGCCAACGAGGATCGGCCGCTGGAAGCGGATGTTGCCGACGCTGACCGTCACGCAATAGCGGCTCGACCAGACCGCCGCACACGCATACGCGACCTCGTCGATCCACTTCATCAGCGCGCCGCCATGCACCTTGCCGCCGAAGTTCACGGACGACGGCTCGGCGAGGAAGCGGAATACGGTTTCGGTGCGGTCGAGGGCGGCCGGTACGGGGGACGGTTGGGACATCGTGGTAGCTCCAGGCGGCGGGGGCACTGCAATCGGCGCATTATACGTTGCACTGCGGCAACACGTCGCGGTGCCCGCCGCGCCGCAGCGACGGCACGCCCACCCGCGCACTGAACCGGCATCGGCACCGCAAGCTGGCGCCCGTCAGCGGCGCACCGTGATGCCCTGGTCGATCGTCCCGTACATCTCGAGGCTGCCGCCCCGCGCGCCGGCGGCACCCGCACCGCCCTGCGCACAGGCCGCGCAGAGGAACGCGGCCGCCAACAGGCAGAAAATCGTCTTCATCGTTGCATCGTGTCGCATCCGGCGGCCCACTGCCGCCGCGTCGGGCCATTCTACGCGCGCGGCCGGCAACCGCGGGCACACACCGCCCCGCCGCATCTGACATTTCATCCGAACGCGAAACATCGAATGCGCGCAGCGCCTACACTGCAGGCATTCCGCCTGACGAGACACGACGATGACCGATCAAGACGACCACCACTTTCCAGGCCTGAGCCGGATCGGCGCACTGATCGCCGATCCCGGGCGCGCCGCGATGCTGTGGGTACTGATGGACGGCAGCGCGCGGCCGGCCGGCGAACTGACGATGATCGCGGGGCTGTCGCCTTCCGCGGCGAGCGCGCACCTTGCGCGCCTGACCGAAGGTGGCCTGCTCGCGCTCGACGTGCGTGGCCGGCACCGCTACTACCGGCTCGCGTCGGTCGACATCGCGGCGTCGCTCGAGGCACTCGCAAACGTGGCCCGCGCGGCCGCGCCGAACCGTCCGGTGCCGCCGCCGTCGCGCACGGTGCCGGCCGAACTGCGCTACGCGCGCACCTGCTACGACCACATGGCCGGCGAGCTCGCGGTCCGCATCTTCGACGGGCTCACGGCACGCGGCTGGCTGCAGGCGGACGGCGATGCGATCGAAGCCACCGAACTCGGCACGCAGGCGCTCGGGCGCTGGGGCATCGACGTCGCACAGCAGCGCACGCGCCGCCGCCGTTTCGCATGCCGCTGCCTCGACTGGAGCGAGCGCCGCCCGCATCTCGGCGGCGCGCTGGGCGCGGCACTGCTCGACAGCTTCTGCGCGCACGGCTGGATCGAGCGCACCGTGCGGCCGCGCGTGCTGCGCGTCACCGTGCCGGGACAGCAGATTTTCGACGACTGGCTTACGTCCGCTTGACGTGCGCATTGCGACCGGATGACAACGGCGCGCGATGGACAGGTTTTGTTACATCGCGTGCCATACGACTTACAAAACACTGAGCACTGAAACAGGCCGAGCGGATATTGTGAACTCGACGGCACGAATCGACGCGCCGCGATAACGACGAAGACGCTCATCATGGCCTCCCTGTTCACGCTCAAGCGAACCGCCCACTGCACGCTGCTCGCTGTCGCCACGCTGGCGACCCTGCCGTCCGCATTCGCGCAAGCGACACAGGCCGCGGCGTATGCGGCCGCCGCCCGACAACCGGGTGGCGATCCGCCGAGCCGCGTCGCCCGGCTCAACTACATGTCGGGTGCCGTGACGACGGAGCCCGCCGGCACCGATACCTGGTCGTACGCCGCCGTGAACCGGCCGCTGACGACCGGCGACCAGCTGTGGAACGATGCCGGCGCGCGCTCCGAACTGCACATCGGCTCGACCGCGGTGCGTCTCGGCGAATCGACGAACCTGTCGGTCCTGAACCTCGACGACAACACGACGCAGCTGAAAGTCGGGCTCGGCACCGTGTCGACCCACGTACGCGATCTGCCGCCCGGCGGAACCTACGAAATCGATACGCCCAATCTCGCGCTCGGCATCACGGGCCCCGGCGACTATCGCGTCGATGTCGCGCCGAACGGTGCGACCACGACGGTCACCGTCCGCAGCGGCAGCGCGACCGTCTACGGCAGTAACGGGCAGTATCCGCTGTCGCCCGGGCAGCAGGTCGTGTTCACCGGCACCGACCTGCAGGTCGCACAGCAATCGGCCGCACCGGCCCCCGATGCGCTCGACCAGTGGGCCGCCAGCCGCGATGCGGCCGAGCAGCGCTCGGTGTCGGCCCGCTACGTATCGCGCGACGTTCCCGGCTATCAGGACCTCGACGCGAACGGTACGTGGCGCGAAACCCCGAATTACGGCGAGGTCTGGGTGCCGAACGACACGCCGGCCGACTGGGCTCCGTATCACGACGGTCACTGGATCTGGCAAGCGCCGTGGGGCTGGACGTGGGTCGACGATGCACCGTGGGGCTTCGCGCCCTATCACTACGGCCGCTGGGCCTATGTCGACGATAGCTGGGCATGGGTGCCCGGCCCGATGGTCGTCAGCCAGCCGCCCGTCTACGCGCCGGCGCTCGTCGCGTTCGTGGGTGGAGGCGGCGGTCCCGACTGGAGCGTCGCCCTGACGGTCGGCGGCGTCGCCGCGGCCGGCTGCGCGTGGTTCGCACTCGGCCCGGGCGAAGCCTGGCATCCCGGCTGGGGTGGCTGGAGCCCGCATTACTACGATCGCGTGAACCGGAACATCGTGGTCAACAACGTGACGGTCAACAAGACCGTGAACGTGACGAACATCACCAACATCACGAACATCAACAAGACGTACGTGAACTTCCGCGCGCCGCACGCGATCACGGCCGTGCCGGCGTCCGCGTTCGTGCACGGTCAGCCAGTCGCGCACTTCTCGCAGCGCGTCGATCCGCAGCAATGGCGCAACGCGCACGTGATGCCGGGCACCCCCGGCATTGCGCCGGTACGCCAGAGCTTTACCGGCGGACTGCGCACGGCCAGCTACCGCCCGCCGGCAGCGATCGGACAGCACACGTTCGTCGCGACGCGCAATCCGGCGGTACCGGCCGCGTATCGCGACCAAGCGGCCGCGCGTCTCGCCGGGCAAGGCGCGCGCGTGCCCGGCGCGGGCGCGCCCGTCGCGAAGACGAACGTGCCGGCCGACTATACGGCTCGCCCGGTCCGCGTTCCGGGCAACCCGAAGGCCGGTGCATGGGCGATGCGCAACGTTCAGCTCGTGAACCCGCACGGTCCTGTCGTGCAACCGGCGCACGCGCCGCGCGACGGGCAGCCAGCCCCGGCACAGGCACTGGCCGCACGGCCGGGTGCGCCGATGCCTGTCGTGCCGAATGGCGCGCGGCCGACGAACGGCGAAGGCCCCAATGCGCCGCGCTTCACGAACGGTGCCACGCCGCAGGCACCGGGCAATCCGGCTGCGCATCAGGCATTGGGCCCTGGAAATGGCGTCCCGCACCCGCCGACCTCCGTCAACACGCCGACCGGGCACGACAACACGCATGCTGCCGCGGCGCCCGCGCCCGCGTGGATGCAACCGCATACGCCGATGGAGCGTCAGCGCCCGACGCCACCGACGGCTCTCCACGCAGCGGGACAGAATGCACTGCCGCCCGTGCGCGGCGCGGCACCGGCCCAGCATCCGGAAGCCGCGCCCAGTACGCAACTCGGCGGGCGGCAGGAAACGCCGCGCGCGTTGCCGCAACCACGGCTCGATACGACCGCGCAGATTCCGCAGCCGCGTCCGCGTCCTGACTTCGCGGCACCGGCGCAGCATGCGCAGCCGCGGCCCGAGCGGGCCGCCCCGACACCGCAACCGCGCCCCGAATTCGCGCAACCGGCACCAAGGCACGAAGTCGCGCCGCCGCGCGTGAACGAGTACCGCCCGCCCGCGCCGGCCGTACACGAAATGCCGCGACCGCAGCCGCAAGCTCCGCGCATGGAGCCGCGGCCGTCGATGCCCGCGCCGCACATGGAACCACGGCCGCAACCGGCGCCGCACGTCGAGGCGCCGCACCCGAGCAACCCGCCGCCCGGCGGCCACGATGAGCGGCACCGCCAGTAACCGCGCCCGATGAAACGGAAAGGCCCGACCGGCGAATGCCAGTCGGGCCTTCTTCATTCCGTCTGGCGCGGATCGCGTAACCCGCACCGCCGCGCCGTCAACCGCCGGGGCTCAGACCGCCATCGGCGCGGTCAGCGGCTCATGATGCCGATAGCCGACGAGCGAGAAGTCGGACGGCTCGATCTGCTCGAGCCATTCGGGCGCATAAACACCCGTCTTCGCGTAGTCCGGCACGCGCTCGGCAATCTCGAGCCGCGGGCTGTCGTACGGTTCGCGCGTGAGCTGCTGCTGCAGCATGTCGAGCTGGTTCTCGTAGATATGCGCGTCACCGATGAAGTACGTGAACCAGCGCGGCGTATAACCCGTCAGCCGACCGACGAGCGACAGCAGCGCAGCCCCTTCCGTCAGGTTGAACGGCGTGCCGAGCCCGACGTCGTTGCTGCGGATGTACAGACACAGCGAAATCTCGCGCTTCGTGACGTTCGGCAGGAACTGGTACAGCAGATGGCACGCGGGCAGCGCGATCTGGTCGAGTACGGCCGGATTCCACGCGTGAAACAGAATGCGGCGATCGGCCGGGTTCTCCATGATCGTGTCGAGACACTGGCGCAACTGGTCGATCGCCTTGTACAGCAGCACCTTCGGCGCGCCGTCCTCGTCGAAGCGCGTGACGATCCGGAAACCGCGGCGCGTCGCGTCGGCGACCTGCGCGTCGGCGCCCGCGTCGAGCACCTTGTAGCCGGGCCACTGGCGCCATTGCACGCCGTACACGTCGCCCAGGTCGTCGACGCCCTGGCGGTACGGGTTCGCGAGCCACTGCGCATTGTCGTTCGCGTTCGCGTCCCACACCTTGCAGCCGAGCGCGCGGAAATCGGCCGCGCTGCGCGACGCCCGCAGGAAGCCGACCAGTTCGCCGATCGCGGACTTGAACGCGAGCTTCTTGGTCGTCACGGCCGGGAAACCTTGCTGCAGGTCGAACCGCAGCATCGCACCGGGCATGCTGATGGTGCGGATGCCCGTACGGTTCTCCTGCCAGGTGCCGGTGTCGAGGATGGTGCGAACGAGGTCGAGGTACTGTTTCATGCGGGTTCCTTCGGCCGCGAGGGCGGCCGTCACCCGCCAATTTTAGCAAGCGTGACGCGGAACCTCCGGCAACGGCGCCGAAAACCCTCCCAGCGGGTCGCTGCGATCGCGCATGCCATGCGCGCACATCAGCCGGTACAGCGTGACACGCGACACGCCGAGTTCGCGCGCCGCATCGGCGAAACGGCCGCGGTGGCGCAGCAGCGCCTGCTCGATCGCCTGCCGTTCGGCCGCTTCCCGCGCCTCGGTCAGCGAGACGGGCGCCAGGATCGCGAATTCGTTGAGTTCGAGATCGGCCGCGGTAATCATCCGGCCCTCCGACATCACGATCGCGCGGCGCACGCGATTGATCAGCTCGCGCACGTTGCCGGGCCACGAATAGCCGTACAGCGCGGCGATCGCATCCGGCGAGAAGCCACGCAGGCGGCGATGCGCATCACCCTTGAAACGCTCGAGCATGTGGCGCGCCAGCAACTCGATATCCTTGCCGCGCGCGCGCAGCGGCGGCTCCTCGATCTTCAGCACGCACAGCCGATGGAACAGGTCCTCGCGGAACAGCCCGTCGCGCAGCGCCGCTTCCATGTTCACGTGCGTCGCGCAGATCACGCGCACGTCGACCGGCACCGACACATGCGCGCCGAGCCGCTCGATCTTGCCTTCCTGCAGGAATCTCAGCAGGCTCGCCTGGCTCTCGAGCGGCAGGTCGCCGATTTCGTCGAGAAACAGCGTGCCGCCGTTCGCGGCCTCGACACGGCCGATCTTGCGCTGGTTCGCGCCCGTAAAAGCGCCGCGCTCATAGCCGAACAGCTCGGCTTGCAGCAGCGTCGACGGAATCGCACCGCAATTGATCGCGACGAACGGCGCCTGCGCGCGCGCCGAGCGCTCGTGGATCGCAACGGCCGTCAGTTCCTTGCCGGTACCCGATTCGCCGGAGATGAACACCGGTGCATCGGTCGTGGCGACGCGCCGGATCGTCCTGAAGAGTCCGAGCATCGCATCGCAGGTGCCGACCATCTCGCCTTCGGCGCGCCCGGCGCCGACGGGCGCCGCCACCGGGTCGGTCAGTGCGACCATGCCGTGCGCATGGCCGATGGTCTCGACGATGCGCGACGCCTCGTACGGCATCGTCACGTAGTCGAAGCAATAGTCGCGAATGAGATGCCGCAGTGTGGCGTCCTGCAACTGCCCACGCCGGGTCGCCGCGATCCAGCCGATGTGCTGGATGCTCAGACACGTTTCGAGTTCGCGCAGATCCGCGGGCCGAAAGCCCGGCGAGAAATCGAGCAGGCCGGCGGTTGCCACGCCGTGCTGCACGACACGCCGCACGTCGCGTGCGCTTTCCGCAAGATCGACGCGCCACCCGCATTCGTCGAAATGCCCGCGCAAAGCGTCGTTCGGCTCGCGCGAGAAATAGATCACATGCCGCTGCTCGGCTCCCATATGCCCACCCCGTTCATCAACCGTCTAACGATTGCAGCACACGCCAAGTCGCGTGCTAAAGGATCGAACCGGGTCAGCCGAAGCGGCTCGATTCGCCATGCCGATGCGCGGCGACGACCAGCCTCGCATGATGGCGCTTGTCTCGCGTCCAGTTATTTTTGGGTCACAACGGCTTAGTTATAGGCGCTGAATACGACAAACCGATTGCAGCGCAAATGGGCGAGCGGCCGAATCGCTCAATGGTCGACGTTTATCAATCATCTGCACATAAGCACACGCGCAGTGACGCGTACCTGCATCGACACACGCCCAGATTTTCATCCTTGAAGCGTATCGAATGAATCCGCAGTACTCCCAAGCCCCTTCGTTTCACGCCTGAAACATTTCCCGGCGTTTTCGATTGCGATTCACGATGCTCCCCCGCGAATCGCAGACGCGACAATGCTCTTCGCCCGATGGCATGTATTTCGCTGAATGTGCAACGGATCGGAGAAGGCAGCCATGCGAACACTTTTTTCACGGTCTTGTGTGCAGATCACGATTGCATTTGCGCTCGCGTGCCCGTTCATGCCGGCCCGCGCGGAAGAAAGCGCGCGGCCCGAACGCGCGATGCTGCTTGCCGATAACGCGCCGCACACGCAACAGGACAACCGCATCGGTATCGTGCCGGTCGCCGCACCCCAACCGCGTTCGTCGGGCAAGACATGGGTGACGCTGTGGGACGAGCTCGCCCCGCCTACTCCGCTGCCGGTACCGATTCCTGTTCCGCTTCCCGGCAACGCACAGCATGCGATGGAGGGAAACACCGGAAACCGCGTGCATCAATAATCTGCTCACGACGCCACATGCCGCTCAATTGATGAGGATTACAGACGAGCGAGATGAGTCAGGTCAGTTCACACAGCGTCGATATCTCGACGCGAACCGTTTTTGTGTCCGTCCCCCGGCGGGCACTCTTTTTATTCAGGACATTACGGCGCAAAGGCCGCACCTCGTCGCCACCGTCGGCGAGGTGCGGCGGACCGGAATCTGCCAAGGCGCCCGCGCATCCGCATCGATGCGGTCGCGCGCCGCCATTCCGGTAGAATCGGCGCCATTCCGGTTCTCCTCTTCTCCACCTTCATGACGACGTTGACCCTGATCGTCGCGCGCGCCCGCAACGGCATCATCGGCCGCGACAACCAGTTGCCCTGGAAACTTCCCGAGGACCTCGCGTTCTTCAAGCGCACGACGATGGGTGCGCCGATCGTGATGGGCCGCAAGACCCACGAGTCGATCGGCCGGCCGCTGCCGGGCCGCCGCAATATCGTCGTCACGCGCGACGCAGCGCGCCGCTTCGACGGCTGCGACACCGTCACGTCGCTCGCCGATGCGCTCGCGCTCGCCGCGCGCGACGGGGTGGCCGAAGCATTCCTGATCGGCGGCGCACAGCTCTATGCGGAAGGCCTGGAACTCGCCGACAAGCTGGTCGTCACCGAGATCGACGCGGACTTCGACGGCGATGCGTCGTTCCCGGCGCCCGATCCCGCGCACTGGCAAGAAGTGTCGCGCGATCCGCACCAGGCCGCCGCGCCGAACACGTTCGGCTATGCGTTCGTCGTCTACGCGCGCAAGCGCGACTGACACGCGGCACACGACAAAAAGCCCGACCGGCGCACTCACGCCGGTCGGGCTTTTTCGTTTCGTGGCGGCCGACGCCGCGCCGCTTACTGCCCGGCGATCGTCATCTGCTCGATCAGCACCGAGCCCGTTTCCTTCGTACCGCGCACGATCGAATCCGCGCCGATCGCGACGATATGCCGGAACATCTCCTGCAACGTGCTCGCGACGGTGATTTCCTCGACCGGATATTGGATCACGCCGTTCTCGACCCAGAAGCCGGCCGCGCCGCGAGAATAGTCGCCGGTCACGTAGTTCACGCCCTGCCCCATCAGCTCCGTCAACAGCAGGCCCGTACCGAGCTTCTTCAGCATCGCGTCGAAATCATCGCCCGGCTGCGTGTTCGAACTGCGCAGCGCGAGGTTGTGCGAACCGCCCGCGTTGCCGGTCGTCTGCGTGCCGAGCTTGCGCGCCGAATAGGTCGACAGGAAGTAGCCTTCGACGACACCGTCGCTGACGACGCTGCGCGCACGCGTGCGCACGCCTTCCTCGTCGAACGGCGCGCTGCCCATTGCACGCGGCACGTGCGGATCCTCGACGACCTGCACGTGCGGTGCGAACACCGGCTTGCCGAGGCTGTCGACGAGGAACGACGTCTTGCGGTACAGCGCGCCGCCGCTGACGGCCTGCACGAATGCGCCGAGCAGGCCGGCCGCGAGCGGCGCCTCGAACAGCACGGGCACCTTGCGGGTGTCGAGGCGGCGCGCGCCCATCCGCGCCAGCGCACGCTCGGCCGCATAGCGCCCGACGGCTTCCGGCGCAGCGAGGTCGACCGCGCTGCGCTTCGACGAATACCAGTCGTCCCGCTGCATGTGGCGGCCGGTGCCCGCGATCGGCGCACACGCGATGTAGTGGCGCGAGTACGGGTAGCCGGCAAGGAAGCCGCGCGACGTCGCGAGCACGAACTGCGAATGCTGCGCCGACACGCTCGCGCCTTCCGAGTTGCGGATCTGCGGACTGACCGCGAACGCGGCGTCCTCCGCGCGACGGGCGAGCTCGACGGCCTCGTCGGCCGTCAGCGCCCACGGGTGGTAGAGATCGAGGTCGCGCGGGTCGGTTTCGAGCAACTCGGCCTCGGCGAGGCCGGCCGCGTCGTCCTCGGCCGTGAAGCGCGCGATGTTGTACGCGGCGGCGACGGTATCCTTGATCGCGGCCGGCGAGAAGTCCGACGTGCTCGCGTTGCCGCGCTTCTTGCCGATGAACACCGTCACGCCGACCATCTTGTCGCGGTTGTGTTCGATCGTCTCGACCTCGCCGCGGCGCACCGACACCGACAGGCCGTCGCCTTCGGAGATTTCGGTCGCGGCGTCCGTCGCGCCGAGCGCCTTCGCATGGCGAAGGATGTCCGAGGCAATTTCTTTGAGCTGGTCCTGCGTGTGCGGGAAATAGCGCGCTTGTACGTCGAGATTGGCTGCCATCGTCGTGATATCCGGTGGCGGGCGAGCCGCCCGCATGTTCAAAATGTTGCGTATCCCGCGATCATAGCAAGGTCCGGGGCCGCATACCGACAAGCTTGGGGTGTTCGCGCCGCGATACAATGCCGCCCATGACACGCAAAACCCGAATCCAGCCGATCGAGCATGCCGACGACGACGTCGGCAACGGCTACGATCGCCCCAGCAAATCCCAGTTGAAACGCGAGATGCACGCGCTGCAGGAGCTCGGCCAGGCCTTGGTCGACCTGCCGAAGGACGCGCTCAAGCGCATGCCGATGCCCGAGGACCTCGCCGACGCCGTGCGCGAGGCACGTCGGATCACCGACCACGAAGGCAAGCGCCGCCAGCTCCAGTACGTCGGCCGCGTGATGCGCTCGCTGACCGAGGATGAAACGGCCGCGCTGCGCACCGCGCTGGACGCCCAGCGAGGCGTGAACAAGGCCGCGACCGCTCGCCTGCACTGGATCGAGCGCACGCGCGAACAGCTGCTCGCCAACGACGACGCGCTGACCGAATTCCTCCGCCAGCACCCCGAAGCCGACATCCAGGAAGGCCGCACGCTGATCCGCAACGCGCGCAAGGAAGCGCAGCAAGGCAAGCCGCCGCGCTATTTCCGCGAGCTGTTCCAGTGGATCAAGACCGCGAGCGGTACGCCCGACGGGGATGACGAAGCGGCCGACGACGCCGGAGACGACCATGACGACGACGAAGCGTAACCACCCGGACGAGCTCGTGGTCGGCCTCGTGTCGATCAGCGACCGCGCGAGCACGGGTGTTTATGAGGACAAGGGCATTCCGGCGCTGCAGGAATGGCTCGCCGGCGCATTGCGCTCGCCGTGGCGCGCCGAAACCCGGCTGATCCAGGACGACGCGCCGACGATCTCCGCCACGCTGGCGGAACTCGTCGACGTGGCAGGCTGCGATCTGGTGCTGACGACCGGCGGCACCGGCCCGGCGCGGCGCGACGTGACGCCGGAAGCCACGCTGGCCGTTGCGACGAAGGAAATGCCGGGATTCGGCGAACAGATGCGGCAGATCAGCCTGAATTTCGTGCCGACCGCGATCCTGTCTCGACAGGTCGCGGTGATCCGCGAGACGGCCGACCACGCGGCCCTGATCATCAACCTGCCCGGCCAGCCGAAGTCGATCCGGGAAACGCTCGAAGGGCTGCGCGACGCCGACGGCAAGTCGACCGTTCCCGGCATCTTCGCGGCCGTGCCCTACTGCATCGACCTGATCGGCGGCCCGTACATCGAGACCGACGCCGCAGTGGTCGCGGCGTTCCGGCCGAAGAGCGCTCAACGCGCGCCGCGCTGAGCGCGTGCCGGCCCGCTCAGGCGGCCGGTGCGGACTCGCCTGCCGGCGCCGACGCGGCCGGAATCAGGAAATGCTCGCGGTAGTACTTCAGTTCGTCGATCGACTCGTGGATGTCCGCGAGTGCCGTGTGCATCGCGCGCTTCTGGAAGCCCTTGTAGATCGCGGGCTGCCAGCGGCGGCACAGCTCTTTCAGCGTGCTGACGTCGAGATTGCGGTAGTGGAAGAATTTCTCGAATTCCGGCATCCAGCGCGCCATGAAACGGCGATCCTGGCAGATCGAATTGCCGCACATCGGCGACTTGCCGGGCGATACGTACTGCGCGAGGAACGCCTGCAGCTGCGCGGCGGCGTCCGCCTCGGTCACGGTCGAGGCGCGCACGCGGTCGATCAGGCCCGAGCGGCCGTGCGTCGACTTGTTCCAGTCGTCCATCTTCGCGAGCGTTTCGTCGCTCTGGTGGATCGCGAACACGGGGCCTTCCACGGCGATGTCGAGCGTGGAATTGGTCACGACGACCGCGATTTCGATGATGCGGTCGTTATCCGGGTCGAGGCCCGTCATCTCCATGTCGAGCCAGACGAGGTTCAACTCGTTGCGCACGAGCGCGGGCTGGCTGGCGGAAGCGGCGGTATCGGTCATGAGTCATCCTGGAAAATGGCGGACGGCGCGCGGCGCCGCCCGGGCGGCCGGCATCGCGTGAGCGGGCCCGGTCCGCAAGAACATATAATTCTCGCATAGAACCCTTTGGCGCCTTCGATGTCACCCTTTTCGTTCACCCTGCTGTTCGCGCTCGCCGTGCTCGCGATGGTCGTTACCAAGCTGTGGCTCGCGTCGCGGCAGATCCGCTTCGTCGCCGCGCACCGCAACGGCGTGCCCGCGCAGTTCAGCGCCACCATTCCGCTGACCGCCCACCAGCGCGCGGCCGACTACACGGTCGAGCGCACCCGGCTGGCAATGTTTGAAATCGTCGTCAGCGCGGCCGTGCTGGTCGGCCTCACGCTGCTCGGCGGCGTCGGTGCCCTCGACACGCTGCTGACGGGCTGGTTCGGCCGCGGCTACGGGCAGCAGGTCGCGCTCGTCGCCGCCGTGCTCGCAACCATGAGCGTGATCGACGTGCCGTTCGAGTATTACCGCCAGTTCGGGATCGAACAGCGGTTCGGCTTCAACCGCATGACCAAGCGCCTGTTCTTCACCGACATGCTGAAGAACACGCTGCTCGGCGCCGTGCTCGGCCTGCCGCTGCTGTTCGTCGTGCTGTGGCTGATGAACCAGGCCGGCAGCCTGTGGTGGCTGTGGACCTGGATCGTCTGGGTTGCATTCCAGATGCTCGTGCTGCTGATCTACCCGACCTTCATCGCGCCGATCTTCAACAAGTTCGAACCGCTGAAGGACGAAGCGCTGCGCACCCGCATCGAGTCGCTGATGAAACGGTGCGGCTTCGCGGC
Organism: Burkholderia sp. Bp9004; assembly: GCF_003858025.1. Lineage (NCBI taxonomy): Bacteria > Pseudomonadati > Pseudomonadota > Betaproteobacteria > Burkholderiales > Burkholderiaceae > Burkholderia > Burkholderia sp. Bp9004. The sequence continues at coordinate 189,319 of NZ_QTQD01000009.1, forward strand.
GAAGGGCCTGTTCGTGATGGACGGCAGCCGCCGTTCCGCGCACGGCAACGCGTATTTCACGGGCTTCGGCGCATCGAAGCGGATCGTGTTCTTCGACACGCTGCTCGCGCGGCTGTCCGGCCAGGAGATCGAGGCCGTGCTCGCGCACGAACTCGGCCACTTCAAGCGCCGCCACGTAATGAAGCGGATGCTCGTGTCGTTCGTGCTGAGTCTCGTGCTGCTCGCGCTGCTCGGCTGGCTCGCGCAGCGCACGTGGTTCTACACGGGGCTTGGCGTCACGCCGTCGCTCGACACGAGCAACGCGGGCGCCGCGCTCGTGCTGTTCTTCCTCGCGATCCCCGTGTTCCTGTTCTTCGCGACGCCGTTCAGCAGCCTCACGTCGCGCAAGCATGAATTCGAGGCCGACGCGTTCGCGGCCAGCCAGACCGACGCGCAGGATCTCATCAGCGCGCTCGTGAAGCTTTACGAGGACAACGCGTCGACCCTCACGCCTGACCCGGTCTACACGGCCTTCTACTACTCGCATCCGCCGGCGTCGCAGCGGATCGACCGCCTGATGCAGCACGCATGAGCCGGCCGACCTCCCGCAAGCCGGCTCCGCGCGCATCAGGCGCGTCGCGTGTCGAAGGCCGCGTGATCGCGGCGCACGGCCGCCACTACATCGTCGCGCCCGACGACGGCGGCCCGATGCTGCAGTGCTTCCCCCGCGGCAAGAAAAGCGAGATCGCGGTCGGCGACCGCGTCGTGTACGAACAGGCGTCGGCGGACCAGGGCGTGATCGTCGAGATCGGCGAGCGGCGCAACCTGCTGTACCGTTCCGACCAGTTCAAGTCGAAGCTGTTCGCGGCCAACCTCGACCAGCTGCTGATCGTGCTCGCAACCGAGCCCTATTTCAGCGAAGACCTCCTCGGCCGCGCGCTGATCGCGGCCGAAGCGAACGAATTGAAGCCGCTCGTCGTGCTGAACAAGATCGACGTCGAGGCCGCGCTGCCGGTCGCCCGCGAGCGCCTCGCGCCCTACCGCGCGCTCGGCTACGACGTGCTCGAACTGTCGGTGAAGGGCTCGCCCGACGATGCGCGCGCGCAACTGATGCCGCATCTGGCCGGGCATTCGACGATCCTGCTCGGCCAGTCCGGGATGGGCAAGTCGACGCTCGTGAACCTGCTCGTGCCCGATGCCGAAGCCGCGACCCGCGAAATCTCGGCCGCGCTCAACAGCGGCCGCCATACGACGACGTTCACTCGCCTCTACCCGCTCGAAGGCGGCGGCGCACTGATCGATTCGCCGGGCTTCCAGGAATTCGGCCTCTACCACCTGACGGAAGGCCGCCTCGAGCGCGCGTTCCCGGAATTCCGCCCGCTGCTCGCGGACTGCCGTTTCTATAATTGTCATCATCTGCACGAGCCGGGCTGCGCGATTCTCGAAGCCGTCTCCGACGGCCGCATTTCACCGTCGCGGCATGCGCTTTACGCACAGCTCGTGCACGAGGCAAGCCAGATCGTCCGCTGACCGCACGGCGGACAGAAGGCGGCCGGTGCCGGCCCGGCCTTCACCGACAGGAGCCGCGATGCGTTTCAAGGCCCCCGATCTCGCCACCGCGCAGCACTGGGCGAATGTACTGCAGGTGGCCGGCATCGGCTGCGAATTGCACAACTGCTACGCGACCGGCGCGCTCGGCGGCTTGCCCGCCGACGCTTGCGCCCCCGAGCTGTGGCTCGACGACGAGCGCGACGATGCACTCGCCCGGCGGCTCCTCGATGCGGCGTCGCACGGCCCGTCGGCCGGCGCGGTTTCGTGGCGCTGCCGCCAATGCGGCGAGGCGCTGGAGGCCCAGTTCACCGCCTGCTGGCAATGCGGCGCCGTACGCGATCCGCTCGACGACTGAGCGGACTGACCGGACGCACAGCAAAAAGGCCGGCATGAAGCCGGCCTTTTCGTTTCATCGCGCATGTTCGCTGCCGCGTCAAGACACCCAGACGGCCAGCGTCAGCATCAACAGCAGGATCATCCACAGGATCACGGCGCGCCAAACCAGGCCGACCGCGGACTGCAGCGTGCGCGGCGTGCAATCATCACCGACCGTCAACGGGCCGCTGTCACCGACCGCCAACGCGTCGAGACTCGACGGTTCCGCGAGCGGCCCCGCGAGGCGCGCGCCGAGCGCGCCGCTGCCGGCCGCGAGCAGCACGCCGTCGTTCGGGTCGGGCCACTGGCGCGTGTGATTGCGCCACGCGTAGATCGCATCCTCGAAGTTGCCGACGATCGCGAAGCCGAGCGCGGTCAGTCGCGACGGAATCCAGTCGATCACGAAGAACGCGCGCTGCGCGAACGTCGAGAACGCGGCCGTGCGATCGTCGCCCGGCGTCGACCAGCTGCGCGCGAGATATTCGGAGATGCGGTACAGCACGGCTCCGGCCGGACCGATCGGCAGCACGTACCAGAAGAACACGCCGAACACGTGGCGATGCGACGCAACGACCGCATGAATCAGCGTATGGCGGACGATTTCACCGACCGGCATGTCGACCGTATCGAGGCCCGTCCACTCGTGCAGGATTTCACGCGCCCGCGGCACGTCGTCGTTGTTGAGCGCGAGATGGATATCGGTGAAGTAGTGGCTGAACTGGCGGAAGCCGAGCGTGAAATACACGACGACGACGTTCCAGATGAACGCGAGCACGAAGCTCACCTTGAACAGCAGGAAGTAGATCAGCGCGACGACCAGAACCCACGGCAGCACGACTGCGATCCATGCGAGCAGGCCATGCTTTTGCTTGCCGGCGTCGAGGCCATGGGCGACGGTTTCCGCATGAAACTGGAACAGCGCGAACACCGGATTGCTCGGTGACAACGCGCGGACCTGTTCGATGATGAGGGCGAGAAGAACCGAAAAGAAAGTCATGCGTGGTGCCGTCTTCGGAGTTATGTCATTTTTTGCATAACGATAGCACAGCGTAAGGGGCGCATGGCTGCCGACGCGACGGGCCGTCAGCCGGCCGCGTGCGCAGGTTCGGGTGGGATGCTATCCGGCTGCCAAGAAGCGGTACAGATTGCGCAACATGCCGGCAGTTGCGCCCCAGATGAAGTAATACCCGGCCGATTCGCCGTTCGGATACGGCATCGCAAAAAAACGACGCTCGCCGCCTTCCCAGCGGAACACGCGCACCTGGTGGTTCGACGGACTCATCAGGAACGCGAGCGGCACCTCGAAAATCTCGGCAACTTCGAACGTATCGGCCTGCACGGTGAACGGGGGATGCACGAGACCCACGACGGGCGTCACGCAGAAGCCGGTCCCCGTCAGGTAGTCGGGCAGCGCACCGAGAATCTCCACCGGTTCGGCGGCCAGTCCGATTTCTTCCTTCGCCTCGCGCAACGCGGTCGCCGTCGCATCGCGATCGAACGGCTCGCGGCGACCACCGGGAAAGCTGATTTGCCCGGCATGGTCGTTCAGGTGATCGGCGCGCTGGGTCAGCAGCACGGTGAGACCGCTCTCGCGAACGACGAGCGGGATGAGGACGGCAGCGCTGCGCGGATCGACGCCCTCCTGCAGCCGTACCTCTCCAGGCTCGACGCTCCATTCGAGCGTGCGCGCGAAACGCTCGCGCAGCCCGGGCGGCGTCATCAAGCGGGATTCGATGGACGGCAGGCCGGCGCCGGTGCCTTCGACCGGCAGCACTTCGGGATCAATGATGGGGCGGCGATTCAATCGGGGTCTCGAGTTCGTGACGTATCGAGCATATTGTCGCGCCAGAATGAAAAAAGCACCCGGGTGGGTGCTTTTTCCTTACAGCTCTTACTCTTGGGAAGCTGCTGCGGCGCGATCCTTCGACACCAGCTTTTCCTTGATTCGAGCCGACTTGCCCGAACGCTCGCGCAGGTAGTACAGCTTCGCACGACGCACATCACCGCGACGCTTCACGACGATGCTCGCCAGCAGCGGCGAGTAGGTCTGGAACGTACGCTCGACGCCTTCGCCCGACGAGATCTTGCGGACGATGAAGTTCGAGTTCAGACCACGGTTGCGAATCGCGATCACGACGCCTTCGTACGCCTGAACGCGCTTGCGGTTACCTTCAACCACGTTCACGTTCACGATCACCGTGTCGCCCGGGGCGAATTCGGGGATCGTCTTGCCGGCGAGCGCGCGCTCGATCTCTTCCTGCTCAAGTTTTGCAATCAGATTCATCACTGACTCCTAAAGCCATCTTGTCGGCGTTTGCACCCGCCTGCTTCCAGGCTTGGCCCCGATAGAGGATGGATTCACATCAGGCGCCGCGCACGCATGCACGGCACCGCCATTTCCCGCCCGCGACGCCGCCTCAGGAGGCGTTCTTCGCTTCGCGTGCGAGGTTCGCAAGCCAGGCCTCGTCGGCACGGCTCAACAACTTCTCGCGGCGCGCCCGGACGATCAGGTCCGGCCGCTTCCGCAACGTATTTCTCAATGCTTCCTGGCGCCGCCACCGCTCGATCTCGGCATGATGGCCACCGAGCAGCACGTCCGGCACGCGCATCCCCTCGTACTCCTCAGGGCGCGTGTAATGCGGACAATCAAGCAGCCCGTCGACGAAGCTGTCCTGCACGGCCGACTGCGCATCGTTCAGCACGCCGGGCAGCAGGCGCACAACGGCATCCATCATCGCCATCGCCGGCAGTTCGCCGCCCGACAGAACGAAATCGCCGAGGCTGATTTCCTCGTCAACGCAACGGTCGAGCAGACGCTGATCGATCGCCTCGTAGCGGCCACACAGCACGATGACACCTGGCTCCTGCGCCATTCGCACCGCACGTTCGTGCGTGAACGGCGCACCTTGCGGCGACATCATCACCACACGCGTGCTCGCGACGCCCTGCTCCACCTGCGCTGCTTTCGCAGCACCGATCGCAGCCTCGAGCGGCCTGGCCAGCATCACCATGCCCGGACCGCCGCCGTACGGACGATCGTCGACCGTGCGGTAGTTGTCCGTCGTGAAATCACGCGGATTCCAGGTGCGCAGCCCGAAGCGCCCCTGCTTCACGGCACGGCTGGTGATACCCCAGTCGGTCAGCGCGCGGAACATTTCGGGAAAGAGCGTGACGACGTCAAACTGCACCGCGCTCTCCGTAACCTGGTTCATTAGTAATCGGCTTCCCAGTCGACGACGATGCGACGTGCCGCCTGATCCACCGTTTTGACGTAGACGCCGACGAACGGAATCAGCCGTTCGCCGGTGGTCGGCCGGCCATCCTTGCCGACTGCCGGATACTCGACGCGCATGATCGAATGCACGCCGTTGTCGATCATCCCGCTCACCGTCCCGAGCGCCACCGATTGCTCGTTGACGACCTCGAGGCCGATCAGGTCGACCCAATAGAATTCGTCCGCGGCCAATACCGGGAAATCTTCCCGGCGCACGAACACGCGAAAGCCGCGCAAAGCCAGCGCGGCATCGCGGTCGCTGACACCCGCGGTATGCGCGACGACAGTGTCGCCGTGCGTCTTCGACTGCAGGATGCGAGCGGACAACCGCTCCCCACCCCGTTCCAGCCACCAGCAGCGCGCGTTGAGCAACGCATCGCCGCCACGACCGGCGTCGGCATGCGTCGCCACCTTGACCCAGCCTTTCAGGCCGTAGGCGTCGACTACCGCCCCGACCTCGACAGCATCGTCGGGCCAGGCTTGCACCGCCTCGAGACTGCCCGACTCGGCAGCCTCACCGGCGCTCGCGACAGTGTCGCGCTCGACCGGCTTGCGGACGAATGCGCCAAACGACGCTCGCCCGCGCTTTGCGTTACCGGAATCGTGACCGGACATCAATGCTCCTTGCAGCCGGCACGACCGGCACACCGCGCCATGTTAGGCAGCCGGTTGCGCCTTTTGCGCTTCCTTCACGAGACGCTGAACGGTCGGCGACAGTTGCGCGCCAACGCCTTGCCAGTACGTCAGACGGTCCTGAGCGATACGCAGCGATTCGCCCTTCGTGGCGACCGGGTTGTAGAAGCCGACGCGCTCGATGAAGCGACCGTCACGACGGTTGCGCGAATCGGTAGCGACGATGTTGTAGAACGGGCGCTTCTTCGAGCCGCCGCGAGCCAGACGGATGATAACCATATGAAATCCTTCGGGGAAACCGGGTTCGAAACTACTGAAACGTGCGATTATAGCCGGAAACCAAAGCCACAACAAACACTTACGCGCAAAAATTCCACGGACTCCCTGCGCGCCAGGCATACAATCGTCGTGTCCACGACGCTCACCGCCGCCATGCCGCTATTTTGCGTCACCCAGGCGCGCCGCGCGCAGCACCGCCTCGCGGGCTTGCTGACCGGCCTCGTCACCTGTCTCGCAGCCGCCGCGGCTTGCGCCGCAACGCCGGTGGACAAACTCGTCGTGCCATCCGGCTTCCATGTCGACGTGCTGACCGACGCCGTGCCGACCGCCCGCGAAATGGCATGGTCGCCCCGCGGAATCCTGTATGTCGGGTCGCAGGAAGGTCGCGTGCATGCATTCGTGATGCAGGAGGGCCGGATCACGGCCCGATACGTGATCGCATCGGGGCTCGACATGCCCGTCGGCGTCGCGTATCGCGACGGCGCGCTCTATATCTCCGCCGTGTCGCGCATTCTGCGCCTCGACCACATCGACGACCGGCTCGCCAGTCCTCCGGCGCCGGCGGTCGTGACGGACGCGCTGCCGACCGATCATCATCACGGCTGGAAATTCATCGCATTCGGCCCCGACGGCAAGCTCTACGTGCCAACCGGCGCACCGTGCAACGTGTGCCTCGGCGATCGCGGCCGATACGCGATCATCGCACGCATGAACGCGGACGGCAGCGGCCGAGAAGTGTTTGCCCGCGGCGTGCGCAATACCGTCGGCTTTGCCTGGCACCCCGATTCGCGCGAGCTGTGGTTCACCGACAACGGGCGCGACTTGATGGGCGACGACGTGCCCGACGACAAACTGAACCGTGCGCCGCGCGCAGGCCTCGATTTCGGCTTTCCGTACTGCCACGGCGGCGACACGCCTGACCCTGAATTCGGGAGCGCCGACGTGTGCCACCGCTACGTGCCGCCCGTGCTGAAACTTGGCGCGCACGTCGCGGCACTCGGCATGCGCTTCTATACGGGGCCGATGTTTCCGGCGTCATATCGCAACAACATCTTCATTGCCGAGCACGGTTCGTGGAATCGCAGCACGAAGGTCGGCTATCGCGTGATGCGCGCGGTCGTGTCGGCCGACGGCAGCCACGCAAGCCAGACACCGTTCATCACCGGCTGGCTGCGCGCGGACGGCACCGTGTGGGGGCGCCCGGCCGACGTACTGCCGCTGCCGGACGGCTCGCTGCTCGTCAGCGACGACTACGCAGGCACCATCTATCGCGTCACCTATGCGGCACCTTGACGCAGGCAAGGGGTGACCCGGCCCGACCGGGCATCGTAGAATGCCTGCCGGGCCACGCGCCCCGCGCCGGCCTGCCGGCCGCCCATGCCAACGATAATCCGCCGCCATCCATGTCCAGCAGCACCGCATCGTCGTCCCGCCGCTTTCGCTCCAAGACGCTCACCGCCGCCCTCGCGTTCCTCCTCGGCTCGCTCGGTGCGCACCGTTTCTACCTGTACGGCTTTCGCGACGTGTACGGCTGGGCGCACCTGCTCGCGACGATCGTCGGGATCCCGGGTTTCCTGCTGCTCGCCGCGACCCAGCGCAGTGCCAACCTCGGCTGGTGGCTCGCCGTGCCGGGTGCGATCTCGCTTCTGGCTGCGTTCCTCGCCGCGCTCGTCTACGGCCTGCGCCCCGACGAGAAATGGGACGCGCAATTCAATGCCGATACCGGCAAGCACAGCCAGTCAGGCTGGACGGTGATCTTCATCGTGATCTTCTCGCTGCTGATCGGTGCGTTCCTGCTGATGACCGCGCTCGCGCTGTCCTTCCAGACATACTTCGAATCGCAAGTCGAAGCGGCGAAGCAAATCTCGCAATAAGCACCGACGCGCGTCGGTCAGCTCAGAACAGCCTCAGCTGCACGTCGTCACGCGACGTCGCGCCGGTTGCGCCCGCCATCGGGCTTTGCGCTGCCGCCCCGGTTGCCGGCGCACCGCGAAACTGCGACAGATCCAGAATGCCGTTCGCGCGCTCGTTCAACCCGAGCCGCTTCACGGCCTGACGGAACCGCTGCCGCAACAGGTCTGCCCAGATTCCCTCGCCCTTCATCCGCTTCGCGAAATCCGAGTCGTAGTCCTTCCCGCCGCGCATGTCGCGCACGCGGTTCATCACGCGCTCCGCGCGATCGGGGAAATGCGCGGAGAGCCAGTTCTTGAACAGCGGCGCGACCTCCCACGGCAGCCGCAGGATGATGTAACTCGCGTGCGTTGCGCCGGCTTCCGCACAGGCTTCCAGCACACGCTCCATGTCCGGCTCGGTGACGAACGGGATCATCGGTGCAATGCTGACGCCCACCGGCACGCCCGCGTCGCGCAGCGCGCGGATCGTGCGCAGCCGGCGCGCCGGCGTCGCCGCACGCGGCTCGAGCGTACGCGCGAGATCGGCATCGAGCGTCGTGATCGTGACCGCGGCCATCACCTGCCCGCGCTCGGCCATCGGGGCCAGCAGATCCAGATCGCGCTCGATCAGTGACGATTTCGTGATCGCGGCGAACGGCAGCCCGTGATCGTGCATCACCTGGATCACGCTGCGCGTGATGCGCAGATCGCGCTCGACGGGCTGGTATGCATCGGTGTTGACGCCAAGCGCGATAGGCTCCGGCACGTAGCGCTTGCGCGAAATCTCGCGCTCGAGCAATTCGGCAGCGTTGACCTTCGCATAGATGCGGCTCTCGAAATCGAGCCCCGGCGACAGACCGAGATAACTATGGGTCGGCCGTGCAAAGCAGTAAATGCAGCCATGCTCGCAGCCGCGATACGGATTGAGCGACACGCTGAACGGTATGTCTGGCGACTGGTTGTGCGTGAGGATGCTCTTCGCGCGCTCCTCGAACACCTGCGTGCGCAGCGGAGCCGGCAGATCGGTGTCGGCCGATTCGTGGGTCCAGCCGTCGTCGACCGCTTCACGCAGCGCCGTTTCGTATCGCCCCTGGAGGTTGTCGACCGCACCACGCCCCTTGCGGGGCGCCGGCGGCGCTATAGGAAATTCGTTGTCGGACCGACCGCCCATGCACTCACCCATTCGCCTGCACCCAATACTGTACATTTATACAGTATTGGGTGCAGCATGCCAAGGGCGAGATAGAGGGACGGACTGTCGGCCACAGCCAGGGTCATTCGCCGACCGAGATCGTCAGCGTCTCCTTGATTTCTTCCATCACGACATAGCTCTTCGACTGCACCGCGCCAGGCAGCTGCAGCAAGATGTCGCCCAGCAGCTTGCGATAGTCGGCCATTTCACCGATCCGCGCCTTGATCAGGTAGTCGAAGTCGCCGGACACGAGATGACATTCGAGCACCTCGTCGATCTTCATCACTTCGCGCCGGAACTGCTCGAACATGTTGCCGCCCTTGTGGCCGAGCGTGATCTCGACGAACACCAGCAACGCGGCACCCAGTTGTCCCGGATCGACGCGTGCGTGATAGCCGGTGATGACGCCGTCGCGCTCCATGCGCCGCACGCGTTCGATGCACGGCGTGACGGTCAGCCCGACCTGCTCCGCGAGGTCCTTCATCGCCATCCGGCCGTCGTCCTGGAGCAGTTTGAGGATGCGCCGGTCGAGCTTGTCGAGCGAGCGTACTGGCTGGCGTTGCGTTCTCATTTGTTTATGCTGAAAACCTGAAAAATACGATAACAAAACCTACACATTCGACAATACCATAGCGCAAAAAACTAGATCAGCTAGAGGTTACACGGAGACGCAGGTGCGCCCGGCCTCGACCTGATCCTTCCATCTGGAGCAGCTATGCGAGTCGTCATTCTGGGCAGCGGTGTGGTGGGCGTGGCAAGCGCGTATTACCTCGCGCGCGCCGGTCATGAAGTCACGGTGATCGACCGGGAAGCCGGTCCGGCGCTCGAGACGAGCTTCGCGAACGCAGGTCAGATCTCGCCCGGCTATGCCGCGCCGTGGGCCGCGCCCGGCGTGCCGCTGAAGGCCGTCAAGTGGATGTTCGAGAAGCACGCGCCGCTCGCGATCCGCCTCGACGGCACGCGCTTCCAGCTCCAGTGGATGTGGCAGATGCTGCGCAACTGCACGGCCGAGCGCTATGCAGTCAACAAGGGCCGCATGGTCCGCCTCGCCGAATACAGCCGCGATTGCCTGCAGGCGCTGCGCGCCGACACGGGTATCCAGTACGAAGGCCGCACGGGCGGCACGCTGCAACTGTTCCGCACGCAGCAGCAACTCGACGGCGCGGCGAAGGATATGGCGGTGCTGCAGGAAGCCAACGTGCCGTTCGAACTGCTGTCGCCGGCCGAGCTCAAGAATGCCGAACCGGCGCTTGCCGCCGTGTCGCACAAGCTGACGGGCGGCCTGCGCCTGCCGGGCGATGAAACCGGCGACTGCCAGCTGTTCACGACGCGCCTTGCGGCGCTCGCAGAATCGCTCGGCGTGAAGTTTCGCTACAACACGCCGATCGACGCGCTCGCGATCGCGGGCGGCAAGATCGCCGGCGTGCAGTGCGGCAGCGAGACGGTGCGCGCGGATGCATACGTCGTCGCGCTCGGGTCGTACTCCACCGACTTCATCTCTAACCTGATGAAGATCCCCGTCTATCCGCTGAAGGGCTATTCGATCACCGCGCCGATCGTCGACGAGACGGCCGCGCCCGTGTCGACGGTGCTGGACGAAACCTACAAGATCGCGATCACGCGTTTCGACCAGCGCATCCGCGTCGGCGGCATGGCGGAGATCGTCGGCTTCGACAAGAACCTGCGTGCCGCGCGTCGCGAGACGCTCGAAATGTGCGTGAACGACCTGTTCCCGGGCGGCGGCGACACGTCGAAGGCAACGTTCTGGACAGGCCTGCGTCCGATGACGCCGGACGGCACGCCGATCGTCGGCCGCACGCCGGTCTCGAACCTGTTTCTGAACACCGGCCACGGCACGCTCGGCTGGACGATGTCGTGCGGGTCGGGCCAGCTGCTCGCCGACCTGATCTCGGGCAAGAAGCCGGCAATCCAGGCCGACGACCTGTCGGTGCATCGCTACCTGAAGGACGTAGCCGGCCAGACGCGCCCGGCATACGCATAAGTCGGAACGGCCCGCCGCGACGCAGGCCGGTCCGCATCAACGAAAAAGGCGCCCTCGGGGCGCCTTTTTCGTTACAGCGAATGCGTTGCGGCCTCGGAACAGAGCCCCCGTCGACTCGCGCACGGTCGTTACCCTTCACGCCGACGATCAACGCTTCTGGCCCACCTGTCCGCACGACGACATGTTCGGCGCGACATTGAGCGAGCACGGCTCACTGCCCGACAGAACACCCCGCCCGCTTCTGTCGTCGCACAAAAAAAAGGGGCGCATATCGCGCCCCCTCGTCCTGCGTACTTGCCGCCGAAGCGTCAAGTCACGCCGTGTCAGCCCAGTTCGTTCACGAGCTCCGGCACGAGCGCGAACAGGTCGCCGACGAGGCCGTAATCGGCCACGCTGAAGATCGGCGCTTCCGGATCCTTGTTGATCGCGACGATCACCTTCGAATCCTTCATGCCGGCCAGGTGCTGGATCGCACCCGAGAT